>JAFGGF010000026.1 GCA_016930735.1 Prolixibacteraceae bacterium | reverse complement strand
TTTTTTACTCTTTTAAAGCAGAAACGATTATAAAAAAGCCGCTCAAAGCAATAAGCCCTGCAATAATAATTAAAATCCTGACTTGTTTTTTCTTTTTCCATTCAAGGAGGATACCTGGAATACCAAGAATTCCGGTTAAAATAAAAAGCCAGTATGCAGGTAATAATTTTCCTGCAAGGGGAATTTCTTCTACAACATCTTCTTCAAGTTCATATCCGATTATCTCTTCCGGTGTAAGATATTTGCTAAAAACAAAATAGCCCTGTATAATTGCATACAGTGAATAAATTCCAAGCAGGATAAAAAGGGCAAGGCCGATAAAAGTGAAAATCCGTTTTTTTTCAACCCAGCCGTAAACAAGTGCAATAATAGATGCGAAAATAAACCACTGTGGTGTTGTGTACAAGAAAGTATCCTGGCTCATTTATATGAATTTAATTAAACAAAATAGTTAATTTTTCCCTGAACAAAAAAGTATATTTATTAGTGTAATTTATATTGTTAATTTTACATGTAAATATAGACTTATTCATTTTGAAAAAGATTAAAATCGACCCGAAAGTTAAGGCATTGATTTTTGACCTTGACGGAACTCTGGCAGATACCATGCCTGTCCATTTTATTGCATACAAACATATTCTGGCTGAATACGGAATAGAATTTACTCCTGAATTATTTAAAACCCTTGCAGGCATACCAGCAGTGGGGACAATCGAAAAACTGAATGAGATTTTTGGAACCAAAATGCATCCTGAAGAAATAGGACATCTGAAAGAAAGGGAGTATGAAAAAATCATGGAAAGAATGAAACCGGTGGAGCCGGTAATTGAACTGGTGGAAAAATATCATGGAAAAATTCCGATGTCAGTTGGGACAGGCGGATATAAAAGGCTCGCCTGGAAATCGCTGGAAATTCTTGACCTGAAAAAATATTTCGAGATTCTGGTTTCAAACGAGGATGTTATTTATCCGAAACCGCATCCGGAAACTTTTTTAAAATGTGCTGAACTAATGGGAGTTGAACCACAGTTCTGCCATGTGCTTGAAGACGGTGCCCTTGGAATTCAGGCAGCAACAGCAGCCGGGATGACATCTACACTTGTAACAGATTACTATCGTGTAACCATTGGAGATGGGGTATAATATAAAGTTGAATCAAAGAATATCCGGAGGAATTCTGATTATTCTTCTGGTATTTGGATTTTCGTCATGCCGGATTAATCAAAACCTGGCAAAAGATAACCTGACCATTGTTTTCTACAATGTTGAAAATCTGTTTGATACCATTAATGAATCCGGAAAGACCGATGGTGAATTTACTCCGGAAGGTTCAAAAAACTGGACTCAGGATAAATTAGATAAGAAAATAAATGATATTTCCAGAGTGCTGTCTTCAGTCAATAAGACTGACCTGCCGGAGATTATCGGTTTATGTGAAGTTGAAAACAGCTTTGTCCTTGATAAATTAATCAATACTGATTCTCTTTCCGGTGGAGATTATAAAATTATTCATTACGAAAGCCCTGATTTCAGGGGTATTGATAATGCTTTTTTATTTCGTCCGGCTGAATTTAAGGTAGTATTTTCAGAACCAATCAAAATAAAGTTTGCTGGTGATCCTGATTATAAAACAAGGGATATCTTATATGTAAAAGGAGAAACTGTTGATAAAGAGGAATTTCATTTTTTTATAAACCACTGGCCATCTAGGATCGGTGGGGATGCTGAGACTGAACCTCAAAGAATGTTTGTTGCTTCAATTGTCAGGAATAAGGTTGATTCGATCCTGAACATTGACCGGAATGCAAATATTGTGATATTGGGCGATATGAATGATGAACCGGTAAATAACAGCTTATTTCATACCCTGGGTGCCAAAGATCCGGAAGCAGATCCGGAAGCAGAATTACAAAACCTGATGTTTGAAACTGATAAGCAGGACCTGGGTTCATACAATTACCGCGGAAACTGGAATATGCTTGATAATATTGTGGTTTCAAAAAGCCTGCTGGATGAAAAAGGATTTATATGTGTTGAAAAACGCGGATTCGTATTTCATAAAGAATGGATGGAATACAAAAACCGGAATGGGAACATTTCACCCAACCGGACCTATAGCGGAAATAACTATACTGGAGGCATCAGCGATCATTTCCCGGTTTATTTCATACTGAAAAAATAGGAATCGATTTAAAATTTATTCTTAATTTGAAATAGAATGTATGATAAAATAAAGAAAATTATCACTTTTAAAACCTAACTTCAGCTTAAAGGGAGATTAATTTAAAATTCAAAATTTATCCTTTATAATTTTTTACCATCCCATATCGTCGCATACCGATTGTTTAAAATCATGTTCAACGGTAATTCTTATTCGTCCATCGGGTAAAGTTGTTGAAGTAATACTTCTCGAATCTGTGCTGTGGATATAATTCCCACCTGCATCAAATTCTGTCCAGATGGTTGTATATTCCCAATCATTTTCCCATAGCAGGCGGTACTCATATTCCTGGTTTGGCAATCCCAGAAGATCAACAACTCCACCAGCCATGGAAGTCCCCTGCCACACATCCGAAGTACCGGCCCTCCGATATTCACCACTGTATGTAGGAGCAACAGCAACCGTAGGATTATCAGGGCAGTATGCTCTTAAAACAATTTGATACTCTTCATAACCATCCTGAGGTTCAACCGTAACCGAATAGCTACCGGTACAGAAATTATCGATTTCAAGGTCAGCAATGGGTTTAAATGCCGGATTATTATTCCTGAAAACCAGGGTGACAGGAATTGGAGGAGTATTTTCGGGCTGAAATGTTTCAGGGAAGTTGCCTGAAAAACTTACAGTATTTATTAACTGAGGTGGATCCTGCCTGTCGTAAACATCAGCTGTAATGTCAAAACTTGAAATGGTGCCTGATTGAAATGTTATTTCAGAACCAGTCGGGCAAAGTACTTCTGCCGAGGCTTTAGCCAGTTTGTATTGTTGCCCGAAATATGAAATATTAAAATCTGTCCCAACAATTGAATCGTAGGCACCTGATAACTGGGTAAAACCAAAATAATCAGGAGCAGGTAATCCTGTGAACGAAGCAGATGCTGTTATTATCCCTCCTCCAAACGATGTAACTACTATTCCACCCACTGTTAAGCCGTTTATTGATCCTGTCTCAAGCAGTTGGTAAATATAACTGTCAGGTGTTCCGGTAAGATTCAAAACTTCAACCCAGGGTAAATATCCGGTAAAAAAACTCCGGCTAAGTACTATAAAGTTTTCCGGATCGGCATTATAAGCATCCATAACTTCCTGCGAATTGGCAAATATTGGATTTCCCGATACATCCTGAAGTTGCAGCAGGCTTCCCATCGTAATAGTAAAATTAATACTGTATAGAAATGGATCGGCTGTCGCCGATTTTAGTCCGCTAATGGATGGAGTAAATAAAAAGACAAATGAGGTATCTCCATCCTCTGTGTTTATTTCCCCGTTTAAATCTTCTTCCTGTTGATCGCTTAATTTTAATAACTGAACTTCCACTGTTTTTATACCGGTTGTCCTGAACTGTACTCCTTTTGTTGTAGCGCTGTATCCTTCAATTTCAACATTTACAGCAAATTCAAAAGGATTATTTTCTGAAAAGTCAATATTCGGATCAACGGTTAATTCCAGTTCACCGACATTTGTAGTAAATTCAGATTTTTTCTTTCCTCCAAAGGTTACAATGTCATTTGAATTTTTTCCTGAAAAAGTTACCGTTGCCGGTGAAGTGATCAGGAATCCTTCTTTAGCATCGATAAATTTATATGTAACACGCGTGGTGAAAAAATTCATATCAAGGATAAGTAAAGTTATATCCTCACCGGTTTCTTTATTTTCAATAGGATCGAAAAAACCCTTACAGCCATTTATTAAAATGGCAGCAACCATAATTAGTGTAAAAGTTTTTATTTTATTATAAGGATGTATTTTCATTTCTTTGGATTTACAAATTTTGTTAAAAAAGTTTTACAGAAAGCCCAATTTTAACAACCGGGTAAAAACTATATCTTTTTAACTGGCTCTCGAACAGTTCTTCCTGTCCGTGAGCCGGGTCAGCTGTTGGCGACAATAATCCGCTGGCTTCAAGTTCCACATCGTGCCCTCCAAGGTAAAAAGCACCGAATTCGAGGTTAAATGCCACGGCTTTCTGATATCCTACAATCCTTCCAAAACCGATTCCGGCATAAGGGGCAAGACGTTTTTTTGGTTTTATCGTAAAATCAAAATCCCCGATATCTTCAGGTGGAATTGAAATATCGCCGTACTCCAGGTCACTGATAGCATAACCATCAAAACGGGAATTCATTAAATGATAACCAAATCCACCTGTAACATAGAATATCCGAAGCAAATTATAATCTGCCAGAATAGAAATACTTCCTGTTTTATAATTCAGGTTGGCATCGTAGGTAATATCGTTTTCATCAAAATCGAAACCGACATTAAATTTTAATTTTTCATAACCTCCCCTGATTGAAAAATTCTTATTAACTGAATAAATCAGGTTCCCGCCAAATCCGTTTGTTGATGAGTGGCCGGCAACCGCAAATCCTGATTTGTATTCAATCTTTTTTTCTTTTTTTGAATCGCCTGCGCACACATTGTGCAGAAAAATAATTACAAGCAGGCAGGTAAATATTTTTTTGTACATCTTCTGTAATTTTAATTTCAAAAAGCTTCGCATACAAAATACAAATATTCCTGAATTATTAACAAATAACTATAAGTGAAATCCTGATTTATGTTGATAAATTCCCCTAATTCATCAGATTATCACCATTTTGTGTATTTAAAACGGATTTCCAGCAGATAAATTTCAACTTATAAACAAATCAGTTTGTTTTCCTGTTTCTGAAGATGTTTTTGTATTATTGTTATTCAGGATTTCAGCAGGTACTTTTATGGATTTTAAACTTGTTTCGGAATACAAACCAACAGGCGACCAGCCGGAGGCAATCAGACAATTAGCTGAGGGACTCGAAAGCGGTGAACCTTTTCAGGTATTACTGGGAGTTACCGGTTCGGGCAAAACTTTTACCATGGCCAATGTGATGGAAAAGGTACAACGCCCGACACTTATCCTGAGCCACAACAAAACCCTGGCTGCCCAGCTTTACAGTGAAATGAAACAGTTTTTCCCTGAAAATGCGGTTGAATATTTTGTATCTTATTACGATTATTACCAGCCTGAAGCATATCTGCCAGTCACAAATACTTATATTGAAAAAGACCTTTCAATAAATAAGGATATTGAAAAACTAAGGCTAAGCGCTACTTCGTCATTGTTGTCAGGCAGGAGGGATGTGGTTGTTGTATCATCTGTTTCCTGTTTGTATGGTATTGGTAATCCCGATGATTTCCACGCCAATATTACAACAGTTGAAGTTGGACAAAAGATTTCAAGAAATGTTTTTCTCAGGCATTTGGTTGATGCACTTTATTCTCGCAGTGAAGTTGATTTTCAGCAAGGTAATTTCAGGGTAAAAGGCGATACTGTTGATGTATTCCTGGCTTACGGAGATATAGCTTACCGGATCATTTTCTGGGGGGATGAAATTGAAGAAATTTATTCTTTTAATCCGATATCAGGTCATACTATTGAGAAATTTGACCGGGCAGTTATTTACCCTGCTAATATTTTTGTAACAACCAAGGAAAGGATGAATTCAGCAATCCGGCAGATTCAGGATGATCTGGTTGCCCAAATCGATTTTTTTAATGAAATAGGGAAACCACTCGAAGCAAAACGAATTCAGGAACGCGTTGAATACGATATGGAAATGATGAAGGAACTTGGGTACTGCCCTGGTATTGAAAACTATTCACGCTATTTCGACGGGCGCTCACCTGGGACAAGGCCTTTCTGCCTGCTTGATTATTTCCCGGATGATTTCCTTTGTATTATTGATGAAAGCCATGTAACTCTGCCACAAATCAGGGCAATGTATGGTGGCGATAATTCACGTAAAGTTACTTTGGTTGAATATGGTTTCCGGCTCCCGGCCGCCATTGATAACCGGCCGTTAAAATTTGAAGAGTTTGAAGGATTAACCAGTCAGATCATTTATGTGAGTGCGACTCCTGCTGATTTTGAACTGGCAAAAACCGAAGGTGTAGTTGTTGAGCAACTGATCCGCCCGACTGGCCTTCTGGATCCCAAAATCGATGTACGGCCAACACGCAACCAGGTTGATGACTTGATGTATGAAATCAGCCTGCGTGCAGAAAAAGGTGAAAGGGTGCTGGTTACTACTCTTACAAAACGTATGGCTGAAGAGCTAAGTAAATACCTAATGAATATGGGTATTGTAAACCGTTACATTCATTCTGATATTGATACAATTGAGAGGATTGAAATTATGGAAGGGCTGCGAAAAGGTGATTTTGATGTGCTCGTGGGTATCAACCTTTTAAGGGAAGGACTTGACCTGCCGGAAGTTTCGCTGGTTGCCATCCTCGATGCCGACAAGGAAGGATTCCTGCGCTCCGAAAGGTCGCTCACCCAGACTGCCGGCCGTGCAGCCCGAAACCTGAACGGACAGGTTATCATGTATGCAGATAAAATTACGGATTCAATGCAGAGAACCATTGACTCGACTAATTACCGGCGCGAAAAGCAGTTAAAATACAACGAAGAAAATAACATTACTCCAACCCAGATTATTAAACCTACCCGTGAAATCATCGGTTATGAATACCGGAGTGACAAACAGGCTGAATATACAGGTGGAATGGGCAATCCCGACATTGCTGCCGATCCGGTGGTACAATACATGAGTGCCGACGGATTGGAAAAAGCCATTGCCAATACGAAAAAACTAATGCAGGCTGCCGCCAAAGAACTCGATTTTATTGAAGCTGCCAGGCTGAGAGATGAAATGTACCGTTTGCAGGAATTGCTGAACGAGAAGAAAAAGAGTTAATTATTGTTTTGGATTTCACAATTCTATATACCGAATGTGATACATTTTATTCATTAATAAATTCAATATATCCTTCTACCGGATTTTCTTTACTGATAACTTTTGCAGGATT
>JAFGGF010000025.1 GCA_016930735.1 Prolixibacteraceae bacterium | reverse complement strand
TTCATCGTGATTCCCGGTAATATAAAAAATCTGAACCCCTTTTTCCATCATTTTAATAAACTGGCGAATAACCTTTAAATGATTTTTGGGAAAATAATTCCGGCTGAAACGCCAGGCATCGATTATGTCTCCGTTTAAAACCAACAATTCCGGATGAATCGATTTTAAATATTTGAGCACTTTTTTGGGTTTACAGGCATGTGTGGCAAGATGCAAATCGGAAATTACCGAAACCTCTATATTTCTCACGTTATCCACATTTTTAACCAACGGTACAAAATTGGATAATTGCTGTTACCAATGTATTACGCAATTATTACAAATACAATAAACATATTAAAACCAATACATTTCAGTGGAAAATGGCAGGGAAATAAATACAAACTTAATTGTTTTGTAATGTGCATCTGTTATGACAAGCCTATTTTTGCACTTATAGCAAACTACATGCAACCATACAACATTAGGGTAAAAGCTATTCATAAAATTATGCGGTATTTAAAACTGAATACCCTTTCGCCTGAAGATAAAGCGATTTCACTTACTATTGGTTTTTATCTGGGTATTTTCCCGATTTTTGGGTTAACCACAACACTTTGTCTGCTAACAATACTTCTTTTCAGATTAAATCCGGTATTGATTTTAGCAATGAACTGGCTGGTAACTCCATTGCAACTGGTTTTAATTTATCCTTTTTTAAAATCCGGAAGAATGCTTTTATTTGATGACAAACATATATTACCTGATGTTTCGGTTAAGGCATGGTTAAGCGCTGAAAATATGGAAGCCATATGCCATTTGACAGAATCGGCTATTGGCGGAATTGTCATGTGGAGCATACTTAGCGTTTCTTCAGGTTACTTTCTTTATTTATTTTTTTTGAAGGTTTCCATTCGAAATATTCGGAATTAATAAAACAAATTAAAAACCACTTCTGATAATTTTATCAATTTTATCCCAGGATACAATTTTAAAATTCTGGCTTTTCTTTTTCCGGCCATCATAATTAAAACCATCCTGAACCACCAGGATGCCCCTGGGGAACCCGGGCAGAGGAACGCTTGTTATATCAAGCCCGTCGGTTTCTTCCACGCCATCAATTTCTCCATCAGTTATTCTAAAACTTCCAAGATATTTATTGTTTCCCTGTCGTTCAAAAATGGCATATGAATAATTTCCCTGTGATGATGCCACCAGATAACCATCGCCATTTCCGCTGTCATAAATAGCCAGGCCTTCGATGTCGTATTTAATATTTAAATTTTCTTCTGAACTGTTTTCGATGTAAGCTCCTTCGGGTTCTCCACCGGGTTCGGCATCCAGCTTCCAAATTCCGGCTTCTTCCTTTCCTACGTAGAGAACGCCGGTTTCGTCATCAGCAACCATTCCTTCCGTTTGTGCTCCCATTGAAAATGAACAAACCCGTTTTGCACTGACTCTTTTTTGTTCATCAAACAGTTCCCACTGTTCCACCTCACCGGCTTTGCTGTTTACAAAAACATAAAACTTCCCCGTTTTTTTACTCTTGTACATTGCCAAACCATATACTTCATCTTTCATTTCCGATCGGAAAATTTGGGAATGTAATGTATCCAGCATCCCGTTTTTATGGATTCTGAACAAAGAGAAGGAATGAAATGACCGGTTGGTTGCTGCAAGAATATCGATGGTATCGCCATTCAACCTGAACCCGTATCTTAAATCACAATTATTCATATTGCCGGTAAAATAATAATACAACTCTTCTCCCTGAAGATTATAGGTTGCTATACCTCCTTTTTTATCGGTTCCAATAATTATCGATTCCTCCGGTTTTACAGAATTCACCCAAATGGCCGGATCATCGGCTGAATCTTCATTTTTATTTTGTGGAACAGGCTCCGTTTCAGTTGATGCCACTACTGTGTTTTGAATATGTTCACCTGCTTTAAATGAGCCTTCGCTGGGGCGGTTGCACGAGTTCATAAAAATTAAACACGAAAAAATGGCAATTAAAAATATCCACGAAATTTTTTTGTTCATTTTCAGAAATTTTAAAAAAACCGGAACAGCGCTGCGCTATTCCAGGTTTGATGGTTATGTTTAAATGGAGCGGAAGAAAATCTTCCGTTTTATTATTTGTTGTAAAAGTGGAAAAATAGGGTTAAAAATCGAATTTAACTCCAAAAAACAATTTTACGTTGTAAAACTCTTCCTGCATAATATAATCTGCCGATCCCTGGTAATAACGCAAAGGTTGGTTTAGCAAATTGTTTGCTTCAAAAAACAAGTTTAACTTTTTATTAAAGGAGTAGGTTGCGTTAAAATCGAGATAAGTAACTTTATCGTAGTACCTGTCATAAAATGCCTCATCACCTACTTCGTCGATAAAGCTGTCGGCAAAGTTGAACGAAGTGCGCAGGGTAAGTTTTTTCCCTTCGTAATAAACCGATGCGTTTAAGGTATTTTCAGGAGTTCCGGGCAGAGGCATATCTTCGTTTTCGCGCCCTTCGAGGTTAAAATTTTTAACTTTTGAATGGTTGTAGGTGTAGTTGGCGTAAAAACCGGTTTGTTTTAAAAATCCGGGCAGGAAGTCGAATTGCCGTTGAAACGAAAGCTCCAGCCCAAGCAGGTTTGCATCGCCGGCATTAAAAGGTTTTTTAAACTTATCGTACACGTTTCCCACATACTGGTAATCGCGCAATTCCTGGGTAATAACAAAATCGGTGATGTTTTTGTAAAATACCCCCGCCGAAATTTGGCCAATGGTGTTAAAATAATGTTCGAACATTACATCAAAATTCATTGATTTTGTAGGTTCAAGTTCGGGGTTTCCTATTTCGGCTTCCATATCTTCGAGGTTAATTTCAACGTGCGGTACCAAATCGTAGTAACGAGGGCGGGCAATGGTGTTTGTCCAGGCAAATTTCAGTTTTGTGTTTTCGGCAAACGAATATTTTCCGATAAAACTTGGCAGCACATTGGTATAATTGTCGGTTTCGGTGGCGGTAACATTTAAAGCAGCGTCGCCTTCCTCGTCAATCGAAAGTTCGCGCCCTGCATATTCCAGCCTGGTATTTTCGAGCCTAACACCTGCAACAACTTCAAAGTTGTCGCCAAAATTCTGGTCAATCCTGAAATAACCTGCGTACACGCCTTCTTTGGCAACAAAATTACCCGCTAATTCTTCAATAACATCAGAAGCTTCAAATTCGGCAGTATTCACATCAATTGTACCCAAATATGCTTCATCAACAAAAAAGCCCGATTGGTATTTGTCTCCAGGCAGGAAGTTTGATTTGCTTTTATCAGACAAGTTTGAAAATACCTTGGCATTAAAAGCATCTTCATCAGTAGGTTCAAACTCGCGAAAATATTCATTGTCGCGTTTTTTGTCTTTTATTTTTGCGCTAACACCAATTTTAATGTTGTTTTTAAATTTTCCTTCCATCCACGGAAACGAAAGGTTTGCTTTAAAATTTTTGTCTATATCGTCGGTATACTGGTATTCTTCGGTGAGTTCCTTAAACGACCAGTCGGGGTTTAAATTTTTAGCTTCGGGAGTTACAATATTAAAAAATGGTTTTCTGGTATCCGACAGGTCGGGGCTAATAACCGTTTTTTTATACCGATAGGTGATGTACCGTTCGTGTGGCCTTTCTTCTGATGCTTTTGCAAACGAACCTTTCCAGTTTAAATTTACAGCGCCAAAATTATGGTCGCCGCCAAGGGCAAAATTCATGGCTTTTTGATCTTCCAATCGTGCATTTTTTTGATCATTTGTTCCAAATTTGGTTTCCCTTCGCATCTCGGTAACCCACTGGTCTCCATCTTTTTCAATTCCGTCAAATCTTAACCGAAACCGATTTTCCCAGTCTTTACGGTGGTTAAAAATTCCTTTGAACTCGAGGGTGTGGTTTGCATTAATTTTGTAATCGAACGAAGCGGAGTAACTTTGTCTTTCGCGTTGTACCTGGTAAGCACGAATCTGAAAATCGGTCATAAACGTTTCGTCATCTTCGCGGTCCCATTCTCCCTCAATATTATCAGATCCCAATTGAATAAACTGGTACGAGCCCGAAAGTATCATCCCCAGTTTGTTGTTTAAAAAGCGGTTTCCGTAAACCAGCGATAAATTGCGGTCGGCTTTGTCGGAAAGGAAATTATAACCGCCACCCAGGGTGCCGCCCAAACGTTGTTTGTAAGGCGAATTTTTTGTTATTAGGTTTACCGAGCCGCCAATGGCATCGGCATCCATGTCGGGAGTAACCACTTTGTTTACTTCAACCATCTGGATCATGTCTGAAGGAATCAGGTCGAGTTGAATTGAACGGGTTTCGGCTTCGGCCGACGGAACCCTGTCGCCATTAATGGTTACCGAGTTATATTCGGGTGAAGTACCTCGGATATTTCCAAAACGTGCTTCCCCCTGGTCGTACTGAACATTTATACCGGGTATTCTTTTCAGTGCATCACCAATGTTTGCATCAGGGAAACGGGTAACCTGGTCTGACGAAATAATATTCGTGATGTTTTTACTGTTTTTTTGCTGGTTCAGCGCTTTTGACTGACCTTGCATGGCGCCGTTAATTACCACTTCGGCAATATCGATTCCTGCTTCTAACTGAAAATTCATTTCGGTGGTTTTACTGGCTGTTACCGAAATATTTTTCGTTTGGGGTTGAAACCCAATATAAGAAACTTTAACAACATACTCGCCGGCTGGAAGCAAAGGCAAACGGTAAAAACCATCCACATCAGAAACACTTCCTTTTTTAACCGATTCAATTAATACCGATGCACCAGGCAGGGGTAAATTGTCGCCATCAACAATCCGGCCTGCTATGGTACCTTTGTTTCCATTGTTTTCATCTTCTTCTGCAGAAACGGTCAAAAATGAGAATATAAAGAATAGAATAAAAAGTAAAAAAAGATTTTTCATGAGAAAATTAATTATGGTTATTTAGCGGGCAAAGCTATTCTATGTATGTTGCAAAGCCATTAAAAAAACTTTACGAGTTTATTTCGAACTATCAAACAAAAAGCCTTAATAAGAAAAAAGAGTGATTATAAAGTTTGGAAGAAACAGATTGAAAGTGAATACTTTCCTGTTTCATATTTATTATGGCAGGCAAAATTTTTTAAGTTGAATGCGGTACGCAAAAAGAATTTTTTTTAAATGTCCTTTTAAAAATTTGTTTTGATAATGGCATCAAAAATCTACTTTCACTCAAGTACATCATTGAAAAAAGTTTCAAATCCATATTTATCTTGCAGTCAAATTATATAAAATTTTCTGCGCTTCATTATAAGAGTTTATACTGCGGTACACTTTAATAACTTTAATAATAGGGTCGGGTTTATCTACTTGTTCCGGTGAAAATTGAAAATGTTTTTGAACATTATTTTTTAAAATGAGTTTATCCGAATTGTAGTCATAATAAAATTCTTCATGTTCTGCAAAAACAAACTCAAGTCCCGATTTATCAAAATTAATTTCATAAAACCTTGAATAGATTAGGTATACTTTACCATCGGGAAATCCGTAAAAATTTACCGGTAATGTTGTTGGGAGGTAAGTCATGTGTGTTTTATGAATCAACCTGGGTTTTATTTCCATGTTGCTCCTGTTTTAAGGGTATTAAAATACCTCCCGAAATCTGATAAATTCATTTGTTTGTATTGAATTATAGTTAACCGGATTTTCAATTTATAGAAAAAAATAGAAGATTATCAGGCATACATCTTCTTTTTTAGTTTCTTTCCAACTTAACTTACGAGACCAGTTTAAAACTGTAACTTGTTTTTTGTATCATTTTCTTACCAATTTTATTTAAATGCAATTGTGCTTTTGTAAAGGAGTTGAGTTTCCGATATGATTTAATTATTTTAATCTTTATATCAGTTTTTTCCAGTGCCTCTGCAAATTCTTTTACACTTGTTTCCTTATTTTTCAACGTATAAATCTTTCCCAATACAAAGTCATATGTATACTCTTCAAGTATTGCAAATACAAACTCCAATCCTGATTTATTAAAGTTTATCTCATAAAACCGGGCATATATCAGATAAATATTATCGTTGGGCATGCCGTAAAAATAGACGGGTAATGAAGTTTGCAAATGTGTATTATTCGATTTATGCAGTAATCTGTAACAGGATTCCATATTTTGTATTTTTTCGAAACGAAATATACAATTGAAATCAGGAGAAAGAAAGTTTACACAATTAAATTTCAATTAACAATTGATTAACAATCAATCAAATACAAACATTCTTTCGAGCAGTATAAATTTAAATACTTTCTACCATACCCAACAAATTGAAAAAAAAGAGCCACTCTCAATGGAATGGCTCTGTGGCTTTTATTTACTGTGTTTTTTTGTGAGCGTGATAAAATCGCGGTAGGCTTTTATGAGATTAATAAAGTGCAGCAACATGTTTTTGGTTTCGGTTAAGGTATTGAAAAACAGCAATGAATTCCGGGTATTCACCAGTTGTCCCTTGATTCGTTTGATCTGGGCTTTTTCGTAAACTGCCAGCAAATCAACAATTTTATCCCGTTTTTCAATAAGGTCGCCAATCAATTCAAATTTGTTTTCCTTTACAATGTGCAACATAAAATTCATAAACTCATCAATCTGTATGGTCAGGTTTTTCAACTCTTTGGCCTGGTTTTCAGTAAATGGTTTATGGTTGTTATTCAGGTGCTCAAACAAGGGCTCTATGGTAAAATTCA
Organism: Prolixibacteraceae bacterium; assembly: GCA_016930735.1. Classification (GTDB taxonomy): domain Bacteria; phylum Bacteroidota; class Bacteroidia; order Bacteroidales; family Prolixibacteraceae; genus JABMQB01. The sequence continues at coordinate 505 of JAFGGF010000025.1, read as the reverse complement.
GGGAGTGTGCCACCTCCCGCTGGTAATCGACCACCTGCACATAATAATGGCCCGAATCAACATTATCTTCAATTTTTGACAGGGTGGTAAGCACTTTATTTTTTTGTTTTTTCGATTTGCGGTTCAACTCATTTTTCAGTTCCAGGCCTTCTTTTAATTGTCCGCGATCCTCGTTCAAAAAACTCTCAATACTTACCGAGAAGATTTTACTTGCTGAAAGAATAGAGTTCACAACTTGTTTATGACATTTGCCCGCAACTTTTTCAACCTCGTCTTTTTCGCTGACTTCATCTTCCTCTTCCTGTAACTTTTTCTCAGCCCGGTTTTTAAACATGATGTGTGTACGAACAACCATAAAAACGGCCACTGCGATAAAAACGAATATCATAATTTTTCCGCCCAGCGAAATTAACAACGCAATTAAACAGGAAACGGTAAATGCAATAATAGCCGTGAGAAACCATCCTCCGATTACGGCAAAAACGCCCGAAATGCGGTAAACAGC
>JAFGGF010000171.1 GCA_016930735.1 Prolixibacteraceae bacterium | reverse complement strand
TTGAATCTGTCCTTCACCCAGTTCAATAACTATAGGGTCTACATTTTTTTTCATTTTTTCAAGTTCGCGCAATAAAACGGCATCTTTCCTGGTTTCGCTGAACTGAATATTTTTATATCCGTAATACAATCCATCCGGATCAACCAGACTCCCCTTGTCGTCAACAATAATAATAGGGATTGTGGTATTATCAACGGTAATTTTTTGAAGCAACAACAGATTTGTATTTTCAGATGCTGATGCAATCAGTTTCGTAGCTTCGGCCAATAACTCTGCTTTTTTACGTTCTTCTTCAGCCATATTGGACGTGATCCAGTGGGTATAAAATAACGATCCCAGCCCGATAACTATGGCTGCAATAAGAAGAAGAATTTTCCAGCGACGTTTTTTAAGGTAAAAATCCAAAATTATTTTTTGTATTTAATTGTTACTTAGCAGGAACGGAAGATACAAAAAATTTATTTTACAAGAATCGATTTTACTGCCTGATATATCCCTTTCATATCAAATCCGCATTCCTTATATAACTCATCGGGAGTTCCCTGTTCAACGAAGGCATCGGGTACACCTAACATTTTAACGATTGCATTATAGCCGTTTTCTGCCATAAACTCAACAACTGCACTGCCAAAACCACCTTTAATTACACCATCTTCAACAGTAATTATTTTACTGAATTTTTTAAATACATCATGTAATAACTCAGTGTCAAGGGGTTTGATAAAACGTAAATCGTAATGTGCTGCGGAAATATCTTCCTTTGCCAGTTTTTTTACAGATCTTTGGGCAAATATGCCGGGTTTCCCGATTGTCAGTATCGCCACATCGTCACCTTCAGATAATATCCTGCCTCTTCCGATTTCAATTTTTTCAAATGCTTTTTTCCAGTTTGGAAAGACACCACAACCTTTTGGGTAACGGATCGAAAAAGGCCCCATTCCATCCAGTTGGGCGGTGTACATCAGATTTCGTAATTCTATTTCATCCATAGGTGCTGAAACAACCATATTGGGGATGTTCCGCATATAGGCGAGGTCGAAAACACCGTGGTGGGTGGAGCCGTCTTCTCCGACCAGGCCTGCTCTGTCGAGGCAGAAAACCACATGTAGTTTTTGAATTGCTACATCGTGAACAACTTGGTCGTAAGCACGCTGCATAAATGTGGAGTAAATGTTGCAAAAAGGGATCAGCCCCTGGCTGGCCATACCTGCTGAAAAAGTTACTGCATGCTGTTCTGCAATTCCTACATCAAATGTTCGGTCAGGCATTTTTTCCATCATTTGGTTCAGAGAGCAGCCTGAAGGCATGGCAGGTGTAATCCCTACTATCTTTTTATTTTGTTCTGCAAGTTCAATAATTGTTTCACCAAAAACATTCTGGAATTTAGCTGCTTTTTCCACCTCGCAGTCGCAGGTATAAATTTCACCGGTCGATTTATTAAATTTTCCGGGAGCATGAAACTTGGTCTGGTTTAATTCAGCCTGTTCAAATCCTTTCCCTTTTTGGGTTAATACATGGAGAAGTTTAGGGCCTGGAATATTTTTTAAATCATTTAAAACCTTTGTCAGATAAACCACATCGTGCCCGTCAACCGGGCCAAAATACCTGAAATTAAATGCTTCAAATAAATTGTTTTGTTTGAGCAGCATATTTTTTAATGCATGCTGGTTTTTTTGGATGATCCTTCTGACCTTCGATCCAACCCCGTGCATCTTACCAAGTCCTTCCCAAACATCTTTTTTTACACGGTTATAAGTGTGTGATTTGGAAATTTTTAACAAATACTGATTAAGGACACCTACGTTAGGGTCGATGGCCATGTTATTATCATTCAGGATAACCAATAAATCCGAATTCTGTGCGCCTGCATTGTTTAATCCTTCAAAAGCCATTCCCCCGGTCATAGCACCATCGCCGATAACAGCTACTATTTTCCTGTCCTGATCCTTTTTTAGTGCAGCTGCAACAGCCATGCCCAGAGATGCTGAAATGGATGTAGAAGAATGCCCTGTGCCAAAGGTATCGTATTCGCTTTCAGACCTTTTAGGGAATCCACTGATTCCTTTGTATTTGCGGTTTGTATTAAATATATCCCTCCTTCCGGTAATAATTTTATGCCCGTATGCCTGATGTCCGACATCCCATATTAACTGATCGTAAGGGGTATTATAAACATAATGAAGTGCCACTGTCAGTTCCACTACTCCTAGGCTGGCACCAAAATGCCCCGGATTTGAAGAAACAACATCAATTATAAAATTGCGTAATTCGGTACAAACTTCAGGTAACTCATTTACTGCAATTTTCCTCAGGTCCGAAGGATTGTTTATATTTTCCAGAAATCTCCCCTTTATCTCTTCCATACCTTTAAAAAAAAGTGTTCAAAGATATAATTTATCAACGATTTAAAACGCAAAAAAAATCACTTTAAGGAAAAGCTTTATTGTCCTGTTTATGAAAAGAACTAACTTTAATCCATAAAATTGTATAGAAATGAAATGACCGTGG
>JAFGGF010000170.1 GCA_016930735.1 Prolixibacteraceae bacterium | reverse complement strand
TCCATGACAGCATGCAAATAGTGGAACATTCTGTTGAGGCATTGATCCCGTTTCTGCAATATCAAAATCGTGACGTTGAAATTATAAGTATCCTTGTTCCGTATTGCGACTTACAGACAATGGATAAATTAAGCTCAGACCTGGCAACAGCTATTGCTGCTGAACTAAAATCAAAGAACCTGAATTGGGGAAATGACGTGGCTTTGCTCATTACCTCCGATGCTGTACATTATGGTGATGAAGAATGGGGAATCAGATATTGTGCACCTCATGGAACTGACAGTATTGGTTACAAACAGGCATTGAACCATGAAAATGAAATTATAAATCATTGTTTTACTGGTTTACTTACCCAGGATAAAGCTGACAAATTTTTCAGGTATACCGTTAGTGAAAATGACTATAAAGAATATATCTGGACATGGTGTGGCAGATATAGTATTCCTGTTGGAATGAAAACTGCTGAAAAACTTGCTGTCCTTTTAAATGAAAAACCATTAACCGGGATAAAAATCGGGTATTCCACCAGTATCGGGCAAAAACATATTCCGGTTCAGGATTTAAGGATGGGAACCACAGCAATTGCCACGCAACGTCACTGGGTTGGCTATCCGGCAATTGGATTCCGATAGAAATGTCTACCCGCTAAACAGTTGAAATGGCTAAGCGGATAATTAAATTTCACTATTTTTACAATCTTAATATTCTTTTATGAAACCACACCTGATATTAATAATTCTCCTATTTACACGACTGTCAGGATTTTCACAAAATTATTCACTGCAAATAACAATATCCAATCAACTCTATAATTCAATTGAAATCGGGAAAGTCAGAGGCGACAGGTTTATTTTTCTGGATTCTATTCATAGTGAGGGTTTCACTTCGATTGAAGCCCTCACTAAAAAATTCATATACCATTTACCCGAACACTCCACTCCCGGAATGTACCGGTTAATCCTGGGGCAAACCCGTTATGCTGAAATAATGAACGAACCACCGCAACAACTCGACTTCATTTTTAACAATGAAAATATTGAACTGGAAACAGATTTTAAAGATCCTGATGAAAAAATCCGGATTCAGAAATCAGAAGAAAACGAGGTGTGGTTTCCATTTAAATCAAAGGAAAAACTTTACCGCCAGTATTTAAATCGACTAAAGCAACAAATTAACAGCGGACAACAAACAGATAGTGAGCTAAAAGAAAAAAGGGAAGAATACAATATATCAATGATGGACCGGGAGGTTTTGATCAATGAAACTGTTCAAAAAAACCAAAACTTATTTGCGGCCAGAATTATTAAAATGTATCATGAACCACTTGTTGATGCTTATTTGTCGGAAAAAGAGGGCCTCGAAACTTATATCAATGAATACTTCAACAACATTGATTTTACTGATGAATCATTAATTAATTCAAGCATTTACACTGACAAGGTAATCCATTTCATACAATCTTTTGGCCAGTATGGATTGTCGCGCGAGCAACAGGAACAGGAATTTATAAAAGCCGTGGATATTGTGTTTTCACATGTAAATAAAAATCAGGCAGTGTTCGAGTTTATACTCGATTATATAGTCAGAGGTTTTGAAAAGCTGAATCTGGGGAAAGCATTAATTCATATTGCAGAAAATTATGGTGAAACCACCTGCCTTACCGATGAAAAAACAACATTACAGCGAAGGTTGGATTTCCAGAAAATGAAACCCGGCACACAAACTCCTGATTTTACCATGAATGATATAAACGACGATCCTGTTAAATTATCGGAGGTTACAAAACCAAAAACATTGATTTTATTCTGGGCTTCGTGGTGCCCTCATTGTGCCGAAATGATTCCGGAGATAAAAAAACTGGAAAGTAAGATTGAAGTTATTGCAGTTTCGATTGATTCAATAATAACAGATTGGCAAAACAAGGTTTTTGATTTGGGAATTGAATCCTGGTACAATTTATCGGATTTAAAAGGGTGGAACGGTCAGGTTACAAATTCGTATAATATTTATGCAACTCCAACTATGTTCCTGGTTGATGAAAACAGGAAGATAATTGCCAAACCTTTTAATTTATTTGAATTAAAAGAAGAACTGAAATAATTTATGATAAAGAATAATTAAAAAAGGCTGCCCTCTGACAGCCTTTTTGCCGGTTTCGAAACCGGAACTAACCTAAACCAACTAAACCTAATAAACCATAAACTTACCAGAATGGCAGTCGATGATTTTTAAGATTATGCTGCAAATTAACAATTTTTATACAGAAGTCTGAACAAAAAAAACGGTTTTTTCACAGATATTTAAAACAAAGTTTTAAAACAAACAAAGGAAAAACTCAATAATTAAAGTTAAATTATTAAATTTCAATAACTTAAGCCTAAAAACTTAAAGGAAAGTGAAAGATATGTGTTTTTAAAGGAAAGATTTATTATATCGCTATTTACACTATTTCAACCTTTAAATTCATCTAAAACCCGTTTTACAGAGCCATGTAAAAGAAGCAATTTTCTGGCTTTACTTTTTGAAAATCCAAGTTCATCCATGATCATTCGGGTACCTCTTTCGATCAGTTTCTGATTTGTAAGTTGCATGTTAACCATTTTATTCCCTTTAACCCTGCCAAGCTGGATCATTAAAGTAGTGGTGATCATATTCAGTACAAGCTTTTGGGCTGTCCCCGATTTCATGCGTGTACTTCCGGTAACAAATTCAGGTCCTACAATTACTTCAATCGGGACGTCAACATTTTTCGCCAGCACAGAATCGGGGTTACTGGTAATACAGGCAGTCAGAATTCCGTTTTTCTTTGCATGTTTTACCGCACCAATTACATAGGGAGTCCTTCCTGAAGCTGCAATCCCAACAACTGTATCAAGTTCATTAATACCATGCTGCTGAAGATCATCCCATGATAAATCTTCGTTATCTTCAGCCGATTCAACGGCTTTTCTGATAGCCCTGTCGCCACCGGCAATCAAACCTATAACCAAACCATAATCAACTCCGAATGTAGGTGGAATCTCTGATGCATCAAGGATACCAAGCCTGCCGCTCGTGCCTGCACCTACATAGAATAACCGCCCTCCCTTTTTCATCCTTTCGACAATCTGTTCTACAAGTTTTTCAATCTGAGGGATCACCTTCTCAACGGCAGGTAAAACCTTTTTATCTTCATTGTGAATATTTTCTAAAAGTTCCCTGACCGATTGTTTTTCAAGGTTGTCGTAGTTCGATGATGATTCAGTAATACTAGCCATTTAACCCATATTTGTGTGAAATTCAACCAATCCTTTCATTGGATCTCTTATAATCTTTCCACAATTCAACGACTTGCTTTCAATCACTTCCTTTAAAATGTCCTGAAATATGAATGCTATGGAACCAACAAAATGAATGGGAAGTTTATAAATATCTTTATAGTTTAACAGGTTTCGTTCAACAAATGCTTCAAATTCATTTTTTAAAAAACCTGTACAATATTGTTTATCAAGGTTTTCAGAAACAAATTCAGTAAACTGTGACAGATAAAGGTTAGGCTTTTCTTTACGGTAAACATTTTCCATAATTTCAGCTCCGTTCAGTTTGTATTTATCGCCGAATTGTTTCCGTAATTCTGCAGGCATTATATTCTTCAGATAATCGCCAATAAGTTTTCTGCCCATTACTGCACCACTTCCTTCATCACCAAGAATAAATCCCAACGGAGAAACATGGACAGCAATTTTTTCGCCATCATACAAACAAGAATTGGAACCGGTCCCGAGAATACAAACAATTCCTTTTTGCTTTCCACAAGTAGAACGTGCTGCGGCTATCAAATCGCTGTTTGTTTCAATTTTTGCTTCTGAGAATAATTCCTTAAGAGCCTGGGAAATAACTGCTCCCTTTGAATCATTTATAATTCCGGCCCCATAAAAATAAATCTCATCCACTTTTTCAGAAATTTCAGGGATCAGTTTCATGTGCAATTCATTATAAATATCTTCCTTCTTCCTGAAAAAGGGGTTTATCCCATCGGTTTTTAAACTGCCTGTAACCTCATTATCTTTAATAAAAGCCCAGTCTGTTTTTGTCGATCCGCTGTCTGCAATGAGTTTCATGGTTCAAAAGTAAAGAAATTCATTTGATAAATTCAGTAAAAAATCATGGAATGAAATCTGGTGCAATAGTATATTTGTTCAATAAGAAATCAGAAAATGAAACGAGCATGACAAAAATTGACTCACACGAGTATTATTAAAATTCATGCGAGTTCCATCTTATACGATAAAAAAACTAACAATTTTAATAAGATGAAAAAATACCTGGTACTGCTTTTTATATTTGTTTTTACTTTTTATGCAAAAGCCCAGAATTCCGTTCCTAAATACGAATTCCGCGGTGTTTGGGTAGCAACAGTCGAAAATATTGACTGGCCATCGAAACCCGGATTGCCGGTAACTGAACAAAAACAAGAATTAATGGATATCCTCAACATGCATCAGCAAAACGGTATGAATGCCATCATTTTACAGGTACGCCCCTGCTCCGATGCATTTTATCCATCGGACCTGGAACCCTGGTCGAAGTACCTGACCGGTTACCCCGGAAAGGCACCTGAACCGTTTTATGATCCCTTACAATTCTGGATTGACGAATGCCATAAAAGAGGTATGGAATTTCATGCTTGGCTCAATCCCTACCGGGTTGCACAAAATTATAAGGAACCTCTGGCAGGAAACCACATAGCTTTTAAACACCCTGAATGGATACTGAAATACGGAACCAAATTATATTTCGATCCAGGCTTGCCCGAAACAAGGGACTTTTTAACAAAAGTAGTTACCGATATTGTTAAACGTTATGATGTGGATGCCATTCATTTTGATGATTATTTTTATCCTTATCCGCTTCAGGAGGAGTTTCCCGATACAACCTCTTTCAGAAAATATCCCCGGGCATGGCCTGATAAATACAAAGCCGACTGGCGACGGGAAAATGTTGACATTCTTATTAAACAACTCAGCAAAGCCATCAAGAAAACCAAACCCTGGGTGAAATTCGGGATCAGTCCTTTTGGAGTCTGGAGGAACAGTTATGTAGATCCAAACGGCTCAATTACCCGTGCCGGGGCAACCAACTTCGACGATCTTTATGCCAACGTAATCAAATGGCAAAAAAAAGGCTGGATCGATTATTTACTCCCTCAACTTTACTGGCAGATCGGGCATCCAACTGTTGATTTTAAACACCTTGCTGAATGGTGGAAAGATCACACTTACGGACGCGCAATGTACATTGGCCAGGGTGTTTATAAAACAGG
>JAFGGF010000169.1 GCA_016930735.1 Prolixibacteraceae bacterium | reverse complement strand
GGTTTCGGAGGATCACCTACTTTTGCATAAATTTTATCGATGTGGCCAATTGCCCCTGATTGAACCAGTTCAATGGCTTTCTGAAATTCTCCACTTGACCGCTGCTGGCTGCCTACCTGAACAACGCTTTTGCAATCGTTGGCAACCCTGACCATTTTTAAAGCCTCGGTTATAGTAAACGAAAGAGGTTTCTGAGTGTAAACATCTTTCCCTGCCTGACAAGCATGTATTGTTTGTAAAGCATGCCAATGGTCGGGTGTGACAACTTCAACTGCATCGATATCTTTACGTTCCAGTAATTCTTCATACTGTTCATACATATCGCAACGGGGAGCCACTCCCAGTTTTTTCTGCCATTCTTCAACAGTGATTTTAAAACGGAGCTGTTTCATACTGTCAACATCACAGCCTGCAACAACCTGAACTCCGGGAACACTGCTGAAACCCCTGAAATCGGAAAGAGCCTGTTGCCCGAGTCCGATAACTCCAAGTACAACCCTGTCACTTGGGGCAATTTTAATTCCGTTGATAGTCCAGCTTGGTAATATTGTTAAGCCCGTAAGGCCAAGAGCAGACAGTCCGAGAAATTTTCTCCTGTCTAATTGGTTTTTTGAATTTTCTCCCATAATTCTTAGCTATTTAGTTTAAAATATTTTGAATATAAAAGTTAACTTTTCCGGTTTAGTTAATTTTAGCCAAAAACGCTGTAATGTTATATTTTATAAGTAAATTGTCAAAACGACAATAACTACAAATCTAATTAAAATAATGTTATTTCGGAATAAATGGATTTAAGATTTAAAAGAGAATGGCTTTTTATAACAGCATTATTATCTTTGTTTGAACCACATCATCTTAAGATTAAAGGAATATAATATGAACAGGTTCCGGGTTGTATTAAAAAGTTTTCTATACTATTTAAGGGGAAATATATTGATAGCAGTTGGCATTGCTATCAGCACAGCTGTTTTAACCGGTGGTTTGATTACAGGTGATTCTGTGTCATCCAGCCTCACAAGAATTGCCGATTTAAGGTTGGGAAATATTACTCATACGATTCAGGCAGGAGACCGTTTTTTCAGAATTGAACTTGCTGATGAGTTGCAAAATTCTCATCAGATTATTGCAGCACCGGTTTTACTTAGTGAGGCTGTAGCAATTGCTGACGGCGGTGCTCAAAGGGCTAACAGGGTACAGGTAATCGCAATTGATTCATCATTTTCAAATTTCTGTAATTCTGATTTTTATAATGGATTACAACGCAATGAAATTATCATCAGTGAAAACCTTGCAGCCCGGTTGCAGGTTAGTCAGGGTGATTACCTGCTACTTAGGATAAAAAAAGAGAGCCTTGTCCCTTTGAATGCACCATTTGTTTCGAATACCGAAACCAGTGTTTCATTTCGTGCTTTAATAAAAGAGATTACTACACCTGAAAACCTGGGCAGGTTTTCGCTAAAAAACTCGCAAACAGCACCTTCTAATGTATTTATGGATATTAACAGGTTGAACGAATTAATGGAATTCAATGGTAAAGCTAATACGATTTTGATCCATTCTGAACTGGGTGTAAATGAAATTAATACAATTTTAAAAAATACATGGAAGCCTGAAGATGCCAGCCTGGAATTCCGGAATATTAAAAAAAGCCGGGAAAATGAGATTTTTACAGAAAGAGTTTTTTTGGACTTTCCGGTTTATGATTGTTTTGGGACGTTAAACGGATCAAAAGATATACTCACTTATTTTGTAAACAATATTAAAAAAGAAGGGGGATCAGGGGAACGACCGGCAACACCTTATTCATTTGTCTCCACATTGAGTGAAAACGAGTTATCCGAGAATGAAACCATTATAAACCAATGGCTTGCTGATGATTTGAATGCAAAAAAAGGTGACACGTTGAAAATGTCTTATTTTGTGGTTGGCCCTCTAAGGAAACTGGCTGAACAGGAATCGGAATTTGTAGTGAAACAGATTGCCGGAATGAATTCAGTTTATGCCGACAGTACTTTAATGCCATTTCTTCCCGGAATGTCTGATGCCGGGCAATGCAGCGAATGGGAGGCAGGTGTGCCCATCGACCTTGATAAAATCAGAGATAAAGATGAAATTTACTGGGATCGTTACAAAGGGACTCCCAAAGCATTTATTTCAATAAACAAGGCACAGGAAATATGGTCGAACCGTTTTGGAAATTATACTTCCATCCGGTTTGATGAAAACCTGTTCGGATTTAACGATTTTACAAAAGGGTTTCAGGATGCCTTAAATCCTGCCGACCTTGGATTTATGGTTGTCCCGGTAAAAGAAAACGGGAAATTTGCAGCTCAGAATGGTGTGGATTTCAGCGGATTATTTATCGGACTAAGTTTTTTCCTGCTCGTTGCTGCCATTTTACTTTCTGCACTTTTATTCCTTTTAAACATTGAAAGCCGGATGCCACAGGCCGGTACAATGTCTACCATTGGTTTTAAGCCCACTCAGATAAAATCCATGTTCCTTTTTGAAGGAGCTTTGATTTCAATTGTTGGTTCTGCTTTTGGCCTTATTTTGGCTGTAGTTTATACAAAGCTGATATTTAAAGCTCTGAATACATTATGGTATGACATTGTAAGAACCAGCGCACTCGAAATAAGTATTAAACCACTCACCCTGTTAACAGGTTTTTTAATCAGTGTATTAATTTCTTTAATAGTTATTTACTTTTCTGTTCACCGGAAATTAAAACAACAGGTTGCCGACATTCAGAAAAAAACTGTGGCAAATGAAAAAAAGGGAATTAAAACGTTAAAAATTATTTTTGCTTCTATTTTTAGCCTGTTTTCCATCTCACTTATAATTGAACAGTTCTTATTAAATGATAAACAAAATCCAACTTATTTTTTTATTAGTGGCGGGCTTTTACTGGTTGCACTCCTTCTGTTTTCAGAAATAATTCTCAGAGCTTATCAGGCAGGTATTTCTAAAACTCTTTCATTTTCAAAAGTAAGTCTCAAAAATATTACAAGGAACAGAAGCCGCTCACTTTCAATTCTGATTCTTTTTTCGATCGGGACATTTATTGTAATTTCCACGGGTTCAAACAGGAATGATATTATCAGCGGGGCAAACAATGAAGAAAGTGGTTCAGGAGGATTTTTATTTTATGCTGAAAGTACCATTCCTGTCCTTACTGACCTGAATGACCCTGCAATCAGGGCAGTAGAAGGATTATCGGAAGACTATCGTATTCTTCAATTCCGGAAAATAGAAGGTGATGACGCCAGTTGCCTGAACCTGAACCGGATTGCCAATCCTGCAATACTCGGGACTGATCCTGAAAAGCTGGATGGCCGTTTTTCATTTGTTGCAAAAAGCAGATCTCTGAATGAAAAAAATCCATGGTTGACACTGAATGAAGAACCTGAATCAGGTGTTATTCCTGCTATTGCTGATCAAACAGTAATTCAGTGGGGATTAGGAAAAAAAGTAGGGGATACCCTGTTTTATCAGAATGAAGCTGGTGATACTGTTGCTTTGCAACTGGTAGGCGGGCTTGCACCATCTATTTTCCAGGGGAATGTAATTATCAGCAATAAACATTTCCTGAAAAATTATCCTTCCAGTAGCGGTTCAGAAGTATTTTTAGTTGACGGAGATAAAGCGAACAGCAGGCAAATTTCAGATGAATTAAACCTTGCATTCAGGGATTATGGCTGGGAACAGCAGGATGCTGCTCAACGGCTGATCGAATTTTATTCGGTAACCAATACTTACCTGGCAATTTTCCTTGCACTTGGAGCGCTTGCACTCATACTGGGAACTTTAGGGCTTGCTGTTGTAATTGCCAGAAGCATATTGGAACGAAAACAGGAAATAGCTTTGATAAAAGCAATCGGATTTAAAAAGATAAAAATATTCAACCTGATTTTCAGGGAATATATGATACTTCTTATATCAGGTATATTAATCGGGTTTATTACTGCTGTTATAGCAACCCTGCCTTCTTTATTATCAAGGAATACAGACGTTTCTCTCTTAACAATTTTCGTTATAATTGCCATTATTTTAATCAACGGTATAATCTGGATTTCAGGGCTTACCTGGTTTTCGTTGAGAAAAAAATATCTTATTTATGAATTAAAAAACGAATGAATTTAAAGCCTTGCAACTTTTTTACTTAAATCAGGATCCTTTAATAAAATTTGATCACCTTCTTTCAGTCCCTCATTAATAACAATTACTTCATTATTGTCAGGTCCGGTTATAACATTTCTTTTTATTGTTTTTTTACCCTGTTTTATAAATACAAAAGATGTATCATTTTCTGAAAAAACTGAGTTTACCGGCACTGTAATTACATTTTCAAAGCGACTGATTATTATATCATTAGTGCTTGACATGGCAGGCTTTAATTCAGGATCGGTTCCTTCTACTTGAACATGAACTTCAAAAACTTTCATGTCGTAATCCTTATGATCTTCGCCCAATGCTGAAATCCATGATATTTTTCCACCCAATGTAACATTTTCGAGTGCATCAAAAGTTACGCGTACACTATCACCAATATTAATCTTTGAAATATCTATCTCTTTTACATAGATTTTTGAACTAACTTCCGACATGTTTGGCAGGACTGCAAGCAGTGGAAAAAAATAATATATGTATGAATCTCTTTTATATTTAGATCCTTCCAGTGGATCTTTGGCAAACATTATTATTCCGTCGCCGGGAGAAGTAATTGTACAGGCAGCCATGGCTTTTTGGTAACCGGCAAGCAATTCCTTTTGATCTTTAACTTCCTTTTCCAGCCGCTGAATTCCCACTTTTTGTTTATTTTTTTCAAGTTTATAATCCCTCTTTTTATTATTGATGGCTATTTCAGCTTTCTGATAATTCATCCTTACTTTACGCTGATATGCTTCTGATTCATAAACCGATTGCTCAAGGTCAATTTTATTGTATTCCAGGTCAAGCAATGCATCAGATATCTCCTGCCTGAGTTGTGTAAGCTTTACTGTGCTGTCGATAACCGCGTTTTTTAAATCAGCTTCTTTGGTTTCAAGTTTCTGGCTTACATTAAGCATTTGAGACATAATTTCGCTCTGATCCAGCCTGGCTATATAATCGCCTTTTTTAACATCCGTCCCTTCTTTAATGATATCCGCTATCCTGATTTGGAAAATCCTGAGTTGCCTGCTATCCTGTAAAATTTCCGGGAGGTTGATTTCCACCTGAGCTGCACTGTTGATTTCACCTTTGTAATTTAATACTTCTTCAAAATTCTCACGTTTGACAATATATACTTCTGAATTATCCTGTGGAAATGAAATTCTGAATACTATAATTACAATTACAATTATGGCAATAATCCCGATTATTCTGACCAGCTTTCTGTTCTTTTTGTTCATTTTACTTTCTTTCAAGGATTTTATCGTATTCTTCGCTTAGCGCTGCGTTATGTTCAAAATCGAACAATGTAAGGCTTCTCAGCCTGAAATATTGCGACCAGTACTGGTTTAAGGCATCAATATACTGTAATCGTGCATTTTCACGGTCGGTGCTGGCTGCATTCAAATTTAGAACATCAATTTTTCCGATAAGGAAACGCTGAAAAGAAACTTCATATCTGAATTCAGCAACCGTATCGGCTTTTGCAGCATTATAAACCTGGCTTTCCTGAAGGTTAAATTCAAGTACCCCCTGATAAACTTCCTGTTCAAAGTCAATCCGTTCCTGTTCGATCTCTGCGAAAGCAACTTCGCGGTTTGATTGTGCCATCGAATACCTACCTTTGCGCCTTCCCCAATCAACAATCGGGATATTTAACCCAATATTGAAACGTTGGCTTTTCTGCTGTTCTTTATAAACATCTTTCAAATTTTCAGCTGACTGATTCAGTCCGTAAGAAGCAAATACCGATGTATTTAAACCGGTTTCAGATTTTGCATAGGCAACCTGTTCCTCCGCCTCCAGCCTTCGCTGTTCATGTGAAATAACAACAGGGTTGTTATTCACTGCTTGTGTCAGAGCATCATCTGCCTTAACTTTAAATCCGGGGATTTGATTAGGAAGGATACAATCGACAACAGTCCCTTCATCCAACCCAAGAAATGAATTAAATGACGACTGGATACGTTTGACATTAACATCGGCAACATTTAATGCCTGTTCTGCATT
>JAFGGF010000168.1 GCA_016930735.1 Prolixibacteraceae bacterium | reverse complement strand
TTATTGTTGCGGTTCTGGGAGAATCGGCAGCCATGTCGGGTGAAGCAGCCAGCAGGGCAAATATTGACATTCCTGAAAGCCAGAAAAATTTACTGAAAGCTATGCTGAAAACCGGAAAACCGGTGGTCCTGGTTTTGATAAACGGCCGTCCATTGACCTTAACATGGGAAGATCAAAATGTACCTGCAATTCTGGAAGCCTGGGCTCCCGGAACACAGGCAGGGAACGCAGTTGCCGATGTTCTTTTTGGTGATTATAATCCGGCAGGGAAACTTACTATGACATTCCCGAGAAGTGTTGGGCAGATACCGGTTTATTATAACCATCTGAATACAGGCCGCCCGATGAACCCGGCTAATAAATTCACTTCAAAATATCTTGATATTCCAAATGATCCGCTATATCCATTTGGATATGGTTTGAGTTATACAACTTTTGAATACAGCGAAATTTCATTAAGTAAAACTAAACTGATGGGAAATGAAGTTTTAAAAGCATCTGTGAAATTATCAAATACAGGTAGTGTTGCAGGTGAAGAAGTTGTGCAGCTTTATATAGGCGACCCGGTAGCATCCATTTCCCGTCCGGTAAAAGAATTAAAAAACTTTAAAAAAGTTATGCTTCAGCCTGGTGAAACACAGGAAGTTGTTTTTGATATAACTGTAGATGACCTGAAATTCTTTAATTCTGATTTGAAATATAATTGGGAACCCGGGGAATTTAATCTCTTTATCGGAACGTCATCTGCTAATTTAAAAGAAACAGTTTTCAGTTGGCATAAATAAACAACCTCGTTTTGCTTTTTAAAAGCGGTTAGATAAAATTTCAGGGAGATAGGGAGGTAAAGCCTCCCTTTTTGTTATTTTTACAATCAATTAATATTGTTAGTTAATCAATCATTAATGTATTTTTTAATGAATTGCAATTGACGAAGTCTTCTGTTTACATGAAAAAAATAGTATTTATAAAACTACTGCTTTTTATTTCTGTTTATTCGTTTGGTCAGACACTTTCCAGCAGCAACCTCCCGATTGTCATAATAAATACCGGTTATGTAAACGGTAATCATGTTGAAATTGTAGATGAGCCAAAAGTGGCTGCTGATATGAAAATAATATATAGGTCCGATGGTTCACGAAATTATTTGTCTGATCAGAATAATCCTGAATTTTTGAATTATAAAGGGAAAATCGGGATTGAAATTAGGGGGTCTTCATCTCAGGTCCTCGAGAAAAAAGCATACGGGCTTACAACATTTAGTGATGATTTTGAGGAAAAACGAAATGTAAGTATCCTGGGTATGCCTGAAGAGAATGACTGGGTTTTAAATTCACTCGCTTTCGATGCCTCGTTAATACGTAATTATCTTTCGTATGACATGGCACGCTCAACCGGTAATTATGCTGCCAGGGGAGTTTATTGCGAAGTAATTATCAATAGCGAATACAAAGGCCTTTATATTTTTATGGAAAAGATAAAAATTGATTCGGCCAGGGTCAACATTGTTGAGATGGATAATACAGACATCTATGATCTTGAAGTTACCGGTGGTTATATTGTAAAAGCAGACAAAACCACAGGAGGCGACCCAGTTGCCTGGACCATGGCTTCATATAATGGTTCAACAAGTTACCTGTTTGATAATCCCGATCCATTTGAAATAAATACTGCACAAGGTAATTATATCAAATCACAGTTTACCGGTTTTCAAAACCTGATGACAGCCCATAATTCCTCTGTAGCAAATGGTTACCCTTCTGTTATAGATGTACCCAGTTTTATCGATTATATGTTAATCAGTGAAATTGCTTCAAATGCTGATTCCTATCAGTACAGTACTTATTTCCATAAAGACAGGAATGGGAAATTAAGGGCAGGCCCTGTTTGGGATTATGACCTGACCTACGGTAATGACTTGTTTTTCTGGGGACTTGACAGGAGCCATACCGATGTGTGGCAATTTGATAACTGGGATAATACCGGATCCAGATTCTGGAAGGATTTATATAATGATCCGGATTTTAAATGTTACCTGACAAAAAGATGGAAAGAGCTGACTGCTGAATCTGCACCCCTGAATTATGATGTGATTGCTGAAAAAATAGACATTATATCAGAGCATATTTCCGAGGCAGCGGTTCGTGAAAATATGCGATGGAATAATTCCGGGAACAGGATGAATGAAATTGTTAGCATGAAAACCTGGCTCAGATTCAGGATAGGCTGGATAAACAGCCAGTTATACAATTATAATGCATGTTACAATACTTATATTCCTCCGCTGGTAATCTCAAAAATAGGCTATCATCCTGTAGGATCACAGGGATTTTTAAGTGAAGAATCTGAATTTATAGGAATCACAAACAACAGCAATCAGCAAATTGATTTAACAGGTATTTATTTCAGAGAATTAGGACTTACCTATCAATTTCCGAATGATGCCACAATCGGGCCAAATGAAGAATTAGTTCTGGCAAGCAACAAAGACATTTTTAAGCAGGTTTACGGATTTGAACCTTTTGATGAATTTACCAGAAATTTATCAAACGATACAGAAAAACTGGTTTTTGCCGATGCATTTGGGAATATCATCGATTCTGTAAGGTATTGGGACGTTGATCCATGGCCTGAAGAAGCTGATGGAGAGGGGCCTTATTTGCAATTAATTGATTTAAACCTGGATAACAGCCTGGCTTCCAGTTGGAAAAGTTCAATTGATTTTTCAACCGGAATTATGAGATTAATTAAAAATGAATCAGTAAATATTTATCCGAATCCGGTTCAGTTTAAATTAGTTGTTCAAAGCCCTGATTTAATATTTAATTCATTCGAAATAATAGATCTGACGGGAAGGATTATTAAAAAGGATAATAGGATCTGTTCAAATCAATTTAATATAGATGTCAGTGATTTGCTACCTGAGATTTACATGTTGAGATTGAATTGTAAGAATGGAGAGAGAATTGTTCGAAGGTTTACTAAATTGTTTTAAACTGAAAAAATAAATTCATGAAACTAAAAAACGTCTTGTTTTTTTCCTTAGTCTTTCTTGTATTTTCCTGTCAGAAAAAAAGTGAATCATTTATTTCCACAGGCGGGCCCGAAGTTATAACATTCAAAGCCCTGCCCTTCGACCTGAATCAGGTAAAGCTCCTTGATGGTCCTTTTAAACACGCCACTGAACTGAATGAAAAATCTTTACTGAATTATGAACCCGATCGTTTCCTGGCTAAGTTCAGAACTGAAGCCGGATTGGAACCAAAGGCGGAAAACTACCACG
The DNA here is from genome assembly GCA_016930735.1 of Prolixibacteraceae bacterium. Classification (GTDB taxonomy): domain Bacteria; phylum Bacteroidota; class Bacteroidia; order Bacteroidales; family Prolixibacteraceae; genus JABMQB01. The sequence goes on along the minus strand of JAFGGF010000168.1, from coordinate 2,243 downwards.
GGTGGGAAGATGAAACCCTTGCAGGACATAGCCTGGGACATTACTTATCGGCGATTTGTATGATGTATAATACAACCGGAAATAAAGAATTTATTAATCGCGCAAAATACATTGTTGATGAACTGGCTGAATGCCAGAAAGCTGATGGCGACGGTTACATTGGAGCTTTTACCGGTGGAAAAAAGATTTTTAAGGAGCAGGTATCAAAAGGAGATATCCGTTCGCGAGGATTTGATCTGAACGGCTTATGGTCACCTTTTTATACCATGCACAAAATAATGGCTGGATTAAACGATGCGTATCAACTCTGCGGAATTGATAAAGCACTGGAAGTGAACTAAAAGTTTGCTGACTGGATTTATACAATAGTAAAGGATCTGAACGATGATCAGATACAGGATATGCTGAATTGTGAACATGGAGGTATTAACGAGGCTCTGGCTGAATTGTATGCAGAAACCGGGAATCAGAAATACCTGGATATGTCACAGATATTTCATCATAAGGCAATTCTCGATTCGCTGGCTCACCATGTGGATATTTTGCCCGGGAAACATGCCAATACTCAAATTCCCAAACTTATTGGCACTGCCCGCCGTTATGAACTTACTGGCGATAAAAACGATTCCGAAGCTTCTGAATATTTCTGGGACAGGGTTGTCAATCATCATTCATATGTTACCGGTGGAAACTGTGATCACGAATATTTTGGTCCTCCCGATACTTTGCGTAATCGGTTAAGTGACGGAACAACAGAAAGTTGTAATGTGTATAATATGCTAAAACTTTCGAGACACCTTTTTATGTGGGAGGCTGATCCGAAGGTGGCAGATTTTTATGAAAGGGCGTTGTTCAATCATATTCTTTCTTCCCAGAATCCGGAGGACGGACGGGTTATTTATAACCTTTCTCTGGAAATGGGTGGATACAAGGTTTATCAGGATCCGCAGTGGTTTACCTGTTGTGTGGGTACAGGTATGGAAAATCATTCGAAATACAGCAGAAATATTTATTACTACAATAATGAAGAATTGTATGTGAGCCAATATATTGCTTCGGAGCTTAACTGGAAAGAAAAAGGTTTGATTCTGACTCAACAGACAAAATATCCTGATGAACAGGGGACAACGTTCTCTTTTTCCTGTGAGAATCCTGTTGATCTTACAATTCAGGTTCGTTATCCATACTGGGCTGAAGAAGGGATTCAGTTAAAAGTGAACGGAAAGGATATCAAGGTAAAGGATCAGCCAGGCAGTTTTATATCAGTCAAACGCAATTGGCAGACCGGGGATAAACTCGAAGTTAAATTCCCCTTCGACCTGAGGCTCGAAACAATGCCCGATGACTCCAACCGGGTGGCTTTAATGTATGGTCCGCTGGTGTTGGCCGGTGATTTAGGACCCGAAGATGACCCTCATGCTGCCGAGCCTTTATACGTTCCGGTTTTTTTAGTAAAAGATCGCAATCCTGCCGACTGGACCAAAAAAGTAAGTGACAAACTAAATGCTTTTTTTACTGACAGTGTTGGCCGTCCAAGGGATATTGAATTTGATCCGTTTTATAAGATTCACGGAAGGCGTTATTCTGTTTATTTCGATTTGTTCAACAATCGGAAATGGGATGCCTTCCAGGCTGAATACCGTGAAAAACAGGAAAAGCTGAAAAAAATGGAGGAACGCACTATTGATTTCTTCCAGTTGGGGCAAATGCAGCCTGAACGTGACCATAATTTTAAAAGTGAAAAAACCTGGACAGAGGAGTTCAAACATAAAAATTACCGGGAAGCAGACAGGGGAGGATGGTTCTCTTTTGAAATGGGAGTTTATGCCGGTCAACCCATGCAACTGGCATTTGAATATTGGGGAGGTTTCCCGGGATCGCGTACTTTCGATATTTTAGTAAACGACCAAAAAATTGATGCGGAAAATATTTCAAATGCTAAACCGGGTGAATTCTTCTGGAAATACTATGATGTTCCTGATGCTTTAACCGTAAATGGCGGCAGGATAGAAGTTAAACTTGTTCCACATGATGGTAACCGGGCAGGCCCTCTTTTTAGTGTGCGTACTTTAAAAAGGTAAAAGTTCTTTTTATATTTTGATTGGAAAGTTCAGAATATAAGCGTTTTAAAGTTTATTCTGAAAAGGGGAACAATAATAAAAATGAGAGTTTTACCAACCTCCGCTTAATCCTTCGTCCAAAGCTTTTTGATAGTTTTTCAGATTAAATTCATAAAAATAAGG
>JAFGGF010000167.1 GCA_016930735.1 Prolixibacteraceae bacterium | reverse complement strand
GGTCGTCAATTTTTACGTTTATGGGGATAAGGAAACCATAAACCGTAGGCCTTAAAATATAAACTACCGCTTTCCCTTCAGGGACTTCAACCAGCTTGTCCGATACATCGACAGGCTGGCTCGAGGTGGTTGTTTTTGTGGTGCTGCACGAGAACAGCACAGCGCTTAATACAACAATTAAAAAAAAGTTTTTCATTTTATGCAAATTGAGTGTTAATGATGTTCTATTACAACTGATGCGTTCGCCACGAAACAAAGTTCAGCGATAGCTATTTCTCGAATTTATATGGATTCAATGAATCCATAATTCGTGTTTTCTATAATCTTTTTTTGAATATCCTGAATTTTAATGCATTAACTGCCATAAGATTTTGCTGATTTACTCGATATCGAATAACAAGTTATTCGTGAATTCGTGGCAAAAATTCAAATCAATAATGCATTTTTTCATTCAAGTGTCATCTGTTTTAGGTATTATAATGAGTTTCTTTAACATTAAAGAATCACTACGTTGTTTTATAATGGTTTCCTAATCTCTTTCACTTCAATATTGCAGCCGTTTATTTCCATTTCCCAATAATGTGTTCCAATTCCGGTAAACGAAAAGTACCCTTCGCATTTATAGGCACTGTTCCCGAAAATATCTTCTACCCGGTAATCGAGGTCGTACGATTCCTGTTCGAACTCGTAAAAGTCGGTTGTTTCGTAATAACTGAGATCCGGATAAAAGTAGGAACCGAAATTAATGTTTTTGATATTGTCGAGGTCGGTACTTTTTAATCTCAGAAAATGCCTGGGGGCAAACAGTGCGTCGCACGAAAGGAATCCTGAAATAGAAATAATAAGAAGAAAATTCAATACTTTTTTCATAGGTTGGTTACATTAAAAAATTTTAGCTTCAAAAATAGCTTCTTAATAGCTTTTATCTTGAGAAAAGGTGTCTCGATTCATGAATCAATACAAAAATCAGGAAAAATACTCACTGATTTTTCCTGAAGTATTCAGCCGGGGTTTTGCCTGTTTTATTTTTAAAGGCAATGTAAAACGACGATTTTGAATTAAACCCGGCCTGGCTGGCAATTGCTTCCATTGTAATGATACGGCTGAGCTTATGGTCCATGATCCGCAAAGCCTCATCAACACGGAATTCGTTTATCAGGGAATTAAAATTTTTCCCAAAATGCCCGTTAATGCATTGCGATATGTAGTTTGGATTGCTATCAATTTCAGCAGCAACCTTGCCTATTGTCAGGTCTTTGTCGAGGTAGTTTTTTTGTTCAATTACATATTCCCTGAATTTAGTCAATACCTCGCTGTTAATGTTTTTAACAGGTTCAGGCTTTATCTCTTCTTTCTTCCTCTTTTTTGTGGTAATGAATTTCAAAAGGAAGTTTTGATTTTCAATTTCCCTCTTTTTTTGCCTGTAAACATATAACTTCATGATTAAAATAATAATAAAGAATACAGAACCGTTTCCAAGGCTGCTGAGCAGCTGGTTTGTTGTTTCGTGTGTAACAATCACAAGTGTTAGGAAAAGTATGTAATTAGGCAGTAGCCAAAGCAAACTTTGTAAAGGTGGGTAGAAAAAAACAAAGCTGATAGTAAAAATAGTTGCAATAAATACAGATGGCCCCCGGTTCGCAGCAGTATCAAGCCCTCCTGAAACCGCTGTCTCGATTAAGGTTAAAAGGTATAAATAACTATACAATACAATATTTGAAATTCTTTTTGTTTTCAAAAGAATCAAAAAAAGAAAAGTAGCAAAACCCATAAAGGTCACAAGAATATGGCTATATAAGAGGAGTTTATTTTGTGAAAGGTTCATATCTAATGCAACGTAGTCAATGAAAATTATGCAAATTGTAATAACAGAAATAATAATGGTGAAGGGTTTGCCCCTGTCTGAGTTTATTGTGTATAGATAATTCTTTGTAGTATCCTGCAGTTTATTTTCCATCAAAACACCCTTTATGAAACTGGTATAAATATAAAAACTTTGGTTTTTGGATTTACATGAAGAGGCTTATTTAAATAAAAAACATCGTGGAAATAAGGAAAAATTAATTGTACAGCGAGGTATTCAGGAAGTGGTTAATATGTTCAACAAGCGCTTTTGCATGAATGGGTTTAACAATGTAATCGTCCATACCGGCATCTAAGCATTTTTTCTTTTGTTCCCTGAACATATTCGATGTTACTGCGAAAATGGGTGTACGGTGCCCGTTTTCGAGTTGCCTGATTTGTTTGGTTGTTTCAATGCCGTCCATTTCGGGCATGTGAATATCCATTAAAATAAGGTCGTATTGGTTATTTTTAAATTTGTCGATTGCAGAATAACCGCTGCTGGCAAAATCGATTTCGAAATACCCTTCAAGATTATACTGTAATAATAAACGATTACCTGCATTATCGTCGACCACCAAAATACGTCTTTTACTGATCATGAGTTTTTTGATTTAAAAATTGCTTCCGACCCTTAAACAACACTGCAAAAGTACGGACAATCTTAGTAAATGTAAATAGGGGTATCAACTTAATTGATGAATAACACCAATAATGTGATTAATTTAAAAAATTGACTATATGTTTGATTTTGGAAACATGATAAAGTTTAATTTTGATGCAAATTATTATAAAGAAATCTGTATGAGCGACGATAAAAAGATCATTTTTTCTATGTATAAGGTCAGTAAGACCTACCCCCCACAAAAACACGTGATTAAAGACATTTCACTTTCGTTTTTTCTTGGGGCCAAGATTGGAATTATTGGGTTAAACGGTTCAGGAAAGTCAACGCTTTTAAAGATTATTGCAGGAATTGAGAAATCCTTTCAGGGCGAATTGGTTTTTTCTCCGGGATATTCTACCGGCTACCTGGAGCAGGACCCGAAACTTGACGAATCGAAAACTGTGAAGGAAATTGTACAGGAAGGGGTTAAAGAGGTAATGGATATCCTGTATGAATATGAAGAGATTAATAAAAGCTATGAGTTGCCCGAGGTATATGAAGATGCCGACCGGATGGAGAAACTGATGAACCGTCAGGCCGAGTTGCAAGAGAAAATCGACCAGACCGATGCCTGGAACATCGACAATAAACTGGAACGGGCAATGGATGCGCTTCGTTGTCCCCATGGCGATGAGAAAATATCGGTACTCTCTGGTGGCGAACTTAGGCGTGTAGCGCTTTGTCGTCTTTTACTTAAAGAGCCTGATATTTTGTTGCTCGATGAACCCACCAACCACCT
>JAFGGF010000166.1 GCA_016930735.1 Prolixibacteraceae bacterium | reverse complement strand
ATAAATACATGGTCGATTTCATGTTCGGTTAATCCATTATCAAAAGGGGCTTTATATTGAAACTTAAAAAGGAATTTCAATTCAGCGTTCATTCCCATTTCTTCTTTCAACCTTCGTTTTGCAGCATTTTCTGTTAATTCACCAGGAACAGGATGGCTGCAACAGGTGTTGGTCCATAACAATGCAGAGTGATATTTTCCTGCAGACCTTTGCTGAAGGAGTAATTCTTTTTTTGAATTAAAAATAAAAACTGAAAAAGCCCGGTGAAGAACTGCTTTTTCGTGGGCTTCCATTTTCTCCATTTCCCCAATGGGATTATCGTTCTCATCAACACAAATTACTTTTGTTTCTGCCATTGTATAATTTTAATATTACAGGAGTAACAAAGATTTAAAAAATTTTGTTCCTGAAAACTTATATTTGGTAAGCAAAGTGATTCTTACTTAAATCGACCTGATTTTAACGGTAAATGCTTCTGCCGGATTTTTTATAAAAAGTAAATCAATATCCTCCTGTGAGAAACCATTTTCTTTTAAAGCAGGAATCAGGAAGTTTTCAATATCCATATAACCCCTGATTTCGCCACCTCCCGGTTTCGCCGGATCGAACCATCCTGAGTCATGTGAAAAGAGAAGTTTATTTAAAAGCCCGCTTTTTTTCATCAGTTTTGCAAAGGCTATGTATTCATCTTTACTTTCGGGCATGAATTTATCAAATGCAATCCATGTCCCCATTTTTGCTGCTTCAATTTGTTTTGTATAATCTTTTTCGTTATTGGCATGTGTCCAGATAAATGCAGAAGGATGAACGCCATTTTCTTTCAGTATTTCAAGTTGCTGGAATGCAGGGACTGCCAGTCCGGTATGCGACATAATTGTCAGACCTGTTTGAAGATGTGTTAAACATGCTGCTTTTACCAGTTTCCGGTGAATGTCTTCAAGAGGTGCCCGGTCAACGGCAATTTTAATAAATCCAGGAAATACCCCGGTGCCTTCAATGCTGTTTTTGTATTCATTAATCCACCTTTGCGAAAGCTCTTCAGCTGTTTCTTCGTAAAAATATTTTGGAAGGTGAATTTTGTATGCGCCGTACAATCCTGTATTGGTAAGTATCTGAACACCCGACTGCTCTGACAACATTTTTAAAAGCAAGGGGTCACGACCAAGGAAAGCAGGTGTAGCATCAACCAAAGTTGAATAACCGGCATTTTTTATTTCAAACAGATAGGGCAACACTTTTTCAACCACTTCGTTTTTGTCCCAGCGGTCATAATTTATACTATCCGCAGCAACAAAATCAACAAGTAAATGCTCATGGTGAAGAGTTTTACCAATTTCTTCCGGAGAGATTTTTCCTGTCACTGTTTGAATGGTTTGAGTATTGTTCCGACAGGAAAAAACCAAAAGAATAACAATTAGTAAAAAGTAGTTTTTCATAAGTTTGTACTTTCTTCAAAAGTAAAAAAACTAATTCAGAAATTAATTTTCAAAGCTTATAAAAAATTGATTACCGGCTTCCAAATGTGATCAGAATTATTCCCAGAAGAATCCCGAATAATAAGACACTTTTATGTTTGAGGTTTTTCTCTTTGTAAATAATTGCCCCCAAAATAAATGCAATTATTACACTGGCCCTTCGCAACGCAGCTATTAGCGAAATCATTGATCCTTCAATACTGATTGAATAGAAATATAGAAAGTCGGCGATGATTAATGTAATTCCAATAAGCGGAATAAACCAACGCCATTGAAAGGGGGTGATTTTTTTTCGTTTTGGGAACCAAATAATTGCTATTACCGGCAACAGTAAAACCACCTGATATATTGAGAACCATGCCTGGACAGCGATACGGTCGATCCTGGCAATAATAAATTTATCGTATAATCCGCTTGCAGAACCCAAAATTGTGGCTCCGATAATACAATAGATCCATTTGTTTTTTCTGAATTCAATGCCTTCTTTTTTCCCGGCAGTTGAAAAGAGGTAGAAAAAAATCAATGTAATTGTTACGCCAATCCATTGCAGTATATTTAATCTTTCATGAAAAATGAAGATAGCCCCAAATAAAGTCCACAACGGGCTGGTTGCCCTGATTGGTGCAAAAATGGTAACAGGCAGATGTTTGATGGCAAAAAAAGCCAGGATCCAGCTTGACACTACAAGGATCGATTTCAACAAAACCTGCAGGTGTTCAGTTAAGGTCAGCAATGGTGAATAAAGCCCTGTTTCCTGAAAAAATTGTGGAAAACAGATAGATCCGAAAATGACAGGCAAAAAAATAATAGCACTGGTCAGGGTTGAGAAAAAAAGCACCGGAATAACTGCATTTTTATTGAGCGACAGCTTTTTAAAAATATCATATACTCCCAGGCTTACAGCTGAGAACAGTGCAAAAATTGCCCACATAATCTGTTTAAATTAGGAGGCAAATATAGTATGTTGTTATGTGCAATTAATAAAATTAAAATCGATTATTGATTAACTTGATAAAAGGTTAATCCATGGTTTTGACTTCAAATGAAATAAAATCACAAAATGTATGATTTGGATCAGAAGCAAAACTGTCAAATTTTTTACATTCCGTGCAAAAAGACAAATGGAATCTGTGCCGTAGCTTTTCTGAAATATCAAGTTTTCTGGTATTTTTTGTGGCACTGTACAGGTTCGATTGTCGACAATTAATTCGTATTAATTTTAACATGTCTAAAAGTAAATGCTCAGATATGTAATAAAAGTAAGAAAATAATCTTTTCCGGTTTAAATGGAATTCATTCCGTTATAAAAAGTTCTTTAAGGGAACTGATTTTATGTTACTTTTTCTTTTTACCTGCCACAAGCATTGCCCCCGATAATACTATTAATGCCCCGATTACAGAAAGTAAAGTAAATCTTTCTCCTGTAATCCATGAAACATCGAGGTAAGTAAGTATTCCCATTGTTGCAAAGGTAATCAGAGGATTCAGGATGATTATCATACTAACTTTATTGGCTTCGGTGTATTTTAAAGCGTTTGCAATACAGGTGTAGGCAATAAATGTATTGGCGCCAAGAAAGATCATCAGTAAAAACCATGTCCAGTGCAATTCAAATAAGGGGCTAAGGTTAATAAACGGAAGGTAAATTAATGCGGGAAATCCGAAAAGGAACAGGTTCAGTGTCTGAACGGAAAAACGTGTGACCAGTTTTTTTTGCAATGAAGCGTAGGTAGCCCATGCCAGTGCACTTGAAATGGTCAGAAAAACACCTTTAATATAAATATTTTCCGATTCTATAAACTGACCCAGTTGCTGATTGTAAAAAAGCCCCAGGCCGGCAATGGCCAGGATAAACCCGATGATCTGCCTTCGCCCCAGTTTTTCTTTAAAAAAGGTGATGCCAACAATGGCAAGTGTGATAGGGCCTGTTTGAATAAAAAGCTGGGCATTACTGGGAGTGGTATAATGAACACCAAACATAAAACCAAGGTAATTCCAGCTTAGACCCAATGCAGCAAGAATCAGCAATAAAGGAGGTTTAATCAGTATCTTAAAGGAGGAGGGATTTTTAAAACCCTGCCAGACTGCCAAAAATGTAAATGCCACAAAAAAGCGGAACCAAACAATGGTAACCGGCTCAAACTCACGGGAGGCAACTTTCAGGGCAATTGCCAGAAAACCCCAGAAAAATGCGGTTATCGAAGCGTAAATAATTCCCTTGGTATGATTATGCATATTATGGCTAAAAAACGCCAACCGAACCGGCTGACGTTTGATTTTATCTTAACTGTGCTCCCAGTTCACGTTCATACACCGAAACCAGTTTATTCATAACTTTATCGATCTGTTTATCTTTCAGTGTTCTTAAATCATCACGAAGAATATAACTGATCGCATACGATTTTTTATCATTCGGAATTCCTTTCCCTTCGTAAACATCAAAAAGGTTTACTTCTCGTAGGATATTTCGTTCTGTCTGATAAGCCAGTTTTTCCAGTTCAATGAATTTTATTTTTTTATCGACCAGGATTGCCAGGTCGCGTCGTACTGCCGGATATTTAGGTATTTCAGAGAATTCTGTTTTATTCGATTTAAGCTCAAGGAACAACTGTCCCCAATCAAAATCGCTGTAATAAACCGGATTGCTGATTTCAAACTTTTTCAGCCATTTTTTATTCACTATACCCATTTCAACCAGCTTTTTACCATTCCTGCCAAAATAGGTCAATCCTTCTGAAAAAAGTTCATTTTCAGAGTTTTCAACTTTCAGATTCTGAAGGTTAAAACCGGTCTTTTTCAGGATATTCTCTGTGAATGTTTTTAATTGTGAAAATGATGATTCCTGAACAGGTGAATTCCAGCTTTCCTGTTCTTTATTCCCTGAAATAAAAAGCCCAAGGTGTTCTTCCTCGAAATAATTATCAGCAGGCGATTCTTTCAGGTCGGTACCTTTGGAAAAATAACAATTCCCGAACTCATAAAAACGGATATTGCGGTTTTGCCGGTTTGCATTATAGGCAATGCTTTCCAATCCTCCAAACAGCAAAGTCTGGCGCATGGAGTTTAAATCCTGGCTTAACGGATTAAACAGTTTAACGGTTTTCGTTTCCGGGTAATCTTTTAATCCTTCATAGTAAACAGCCTTTGTCAGCGAATTCGACATAATTTCGTTAAATCCCAAAGAAGTAAGCATATCAGAAATAATATTCCTGATTTTGTTTGGAGCTGGTTTTTGCGAAGTCTGAAGTGTTGATTTTACAATGGATGGAATTTCAATATTGTTGTATCCGTAAATCCTGAGGATCTCTTCAATGACATCGGCTTCACGCTGTACATCTACACGGTAAGGTGGAACGTGAACAGTCAGTCCGTTTTCATCTTCCGAAACAACCTTTATTTCCAATGATGTAAGAATCTTTTTTATCGTTTCGACACCAAGTTCTTTCCCGATTAGCCGCAAAATATTTTTATAAGAAATATTTACTTCGAAGTCGGCAACCGGTTCCGGATAGAAATCCACAATTTCTGAGGAGATCCTGCCTCCGGCAATTTCTTTTATAAGGAGGGCAGCCCTTTTTAATGCATAAATGGTTTCGTTTGGGTCAGTTCCTCTTTCAAACCGGAACGAGGCATCAGTATTTAATCCGTGACGGCGTGCGGTTTTACGTATAAAAACCGGGTCGAAACAGGCACTTTCCAGGAAAATGTTTTTTGTGCTTTCTTTTACACCCGACCTGATTCCGCCAAAAACACCACCTATACACATCCCGTCTTCTGTATTACAGATCATCAGGTCTTCAGAGCTAAGTTCGCGTTCTTCTTCATCAAGAGTGATAAATTTTGTTCCGGCTTCCATGGTCCTGACTACAACTTTGCCTCCTTTAATTTCATCGGCATCAAAAGCATGAAGAGGTTGAGCCGTTTCATAAAGGACAAAATTGGTTATATCAACCACATTATTGATCGGAGTTAGGCCGATGGCTTTTAACCGGTTTTGTAACCATGTTGGTGAATCTGCAATTTTAACATCAGTAATTGTTACACCGGAGTAACGCGGGCATGCTTCCGGATTTTTTATTTCGATCGGGATTTCAAGGTCGTGGTTGTCAACCTTAAATTCTTCGACCGATGGTTTTTTATAAGTTATTTCATTTTTCAAATTGAGGTATGCGGCTAAGTCGCGGGCTACACCTATGTGTGAAGCGCCGTCTATCCGGTTAGGTGTAAGGTCGATTTCGATAGCCCAGTCGGATTGGATATTAAAATATTCTTTTGCCGGAGTTCCCGGTTTTGCCAGTTCGTTGAGGACCATAATTCCCTCGTGGTCGGTACCCATTCCCATTTCATCTTCGGCACAGATCATTCCTTCAGAAACTTCACCACGGATTTTTGCTTTTTTAATCTGAAATTCACCGTCTCCCATATAAAGGGTTGTTCCAACTGTTGCAACCACAACTTTTTGCCCGGCAGCAACGTTGGGAGCACCGCAAACAATCGGCAACACCTGATGCCCGACATTTACAGTTGTTTTACTCAGATGGTCAGAGTCAGGGTGTGGTTCACAGGTAATAACTTCTCCAACCACAAAGCCTTCGAGCCCTCCTTTGATGTTTTCAACTTTTTCAACTCCGGCAACTTCAAGTCCGGTTTCCGTTAAAATCTCAGCCAGTTTTTCCGGGCTTAAATCAAAATCGATGTAATCTTTTAACCAGTTGTAAGATATCTTCATTTGGAATCAGCTTTCAAAAGAATTTTTAATCCTGCAAAAGTAAAGATTTTAATTGAAAGCTTCAGAGGGTTCCATATAAATATGAAATGCAATTAATTTTTAAAGTGATTAATTTAAAATTCAGAATTTGAAATTTATAATTTCCCTACCAGGTCCTGTTTTTCATGTATTCATCCAGTTCTTCACGCGACATGGGAAGTTCGTCGGGATTATCATCAAGCCATTTAATAAATGCATCCTTAATCTCATCGGTCCAGCGGCCATCAATCTGCCCGGGAGTATAAACTCCTGCTTTTAACATGGCATGCCCGAATTTATCACGCAATCCGATAAATTCACCTGTAATTACCACTTTTTGCACCAGATAAGCAGGGACAAAAATCACCCCTTCAGGTTTTGCCAGAACAACATCACCCGGGACAACAGTTGCAGCTCCAATACGGATAGGTACATTAACACCGGTCAACATGGATTCCATCAGATATGTCGGATCCCAACCACGGACAAAAGCATTAAATCCTTCTATTTTGCTGAGTCCTTCCATGTCACGGGAGCCAGCATCGAAAACAACGCCGGTCTTTGTTTTGGCATAAATCGAATTTCCAAGGTTGTCGCCAATCAGAGTTCCGTTAAATATTTTCCCATAACCGTCGGCAACATATACATCGCGTTCTTTAAGCATATCGATGGGCCATGAGTTGGATGCCCCGATCCTGCCTTCCTCCTTTCCGAGTTCAGTAATTTTATTGTTTAAATCGGGCCGGAGTGGCATATATTGTGCAGTAAGTGCACGTCCCACAAAGGGTTGATCGGAATGCAACATTTCCCATCCACCTTCAAACTGGTTATTAAAACGTTCGTTTCGTAAAACACCCCACACTTCCTCAATGGAAAGGTTTAGTAGACGGTCGAGCAGTTCATCCGGTACCATGGGCCGCCCGTATTGGTCGCGTTCACCTTCCCAGTCGGGAGTGTAAAACTTCATCAGATCTACCGACGGTTGTATCTGAGCAATTCCCAAAAGAGAAAAACAAAGGATTGTTAAAAGTATAAGTAGTTTTTTCATGATGATTGATTATTTGATCGTTACATTTGTTATTTATTGCAAAGTCGTTAGCACTTAAAATTCAACATTCAACATTCAACATTTATAATTTTACTTTATTTCTCCACCATGTTGCCAGCGACGAGCCGGTAATGTTCATCATTGGTCCGAAAATAGCGGGTGCCAGTCCAACAGTTGCAACTTTACCCATTTCCAAAGCAAGTCCCGAAGCCAGGCCCCCGTTTTGCATTCCAACTTCGAGGGCGATGGTTCGGCAGTCTTTTTCATCCATTCTCAGAATAAATTTACTGATAGCATAACCAAGCCCATATCCAAATGTATTATGTATAAAACAGGCAAGTATTAAAAGCAACCCGACATCCAGTAGGCTGTCGCGGCCCGTAGCTGTTATTATGGTAATGATCACTCCGATTCCTAACATTGAAATAAATGCCATTGATTTGTCAAGCCATTCTTTTCTTCCTTTTGCCAGATATTTAAAAACAGATGCTCCGATTACCGGAAGGATCATAAACCAGGCAACATCAGACAAAATATTTTTTACAAAAACGGATATCTCAATTCCGGTTGTCTGCCAGGAGATAAAATTCTTGAGAATAATAATCGCAAGAAATCCGATAATTTGAAAAACCAATCCATTAATGGATACTTTTTTGTAAACAAAAACATTAAAAATCAACCCGGCAATTATCGGGAGGATGATCATATTAAAAATATCAAGCATCATTTTCCAGAAATTCACTTCGATCATTTCTCCCGCAAAAGTTTTCATAAGAAGCGGTGTCAGTAAAGGAGATAAAAGGGTTGCAACAGCTGTTAGTGTAACCGATAACGCAAGGTTGGCTTTTGCAATAAACGACATAACATTGGATGCCAGTCCGCTGGGTGAAGAACCAACCAGAACAATTCCGGCAGCAATTTCCGGGGGAAAATTAAAAAGTGTTGCCACCGAAATTCCTACAACCGGCATGATAGTAAACTGGCAGATTATTCCGGCAATTACGCCTTTTGGCATTTTAATTACACCTTTAAAATCATTCAGGCTCATTTGTGAACCCATTCCAAACATGATGATCTGAAGTAGTGGCACTATAAGTTTTTTCAATTCAAAACTACCTACCGAAACGAATAACTGCGGATAATACATTGCAACAGTGACTGCTGTAAATATCCATAATGAATAGGAAAATCCTTTAAATAATTCAAAACCTCGCACAGCAATTGCAAAGGAGACAAATCCCAGAATCAGAAACGGGCCGGTTAAATAATTCTGTTTTGCAACATACAGAACGGCAAATGCAATAAAAAAAAGAGTACCAATAAAAAGAAATAATTTGAACGTCGATTTTTTCACAGTTTACAATTAATATTGTTAGGATCAGGTTTTATTTTTCATTCAATATTTAAAACTCATAATTCAGAATTATTAGCTCCAGGTACGGTCCCACGAATCACGAGAGTTCCATTCTTCAGTAGGGGCAAACATTTCTTCCCCTCTGCGAAGGTGTTCTTTTACCACTTCTTCGTTCAGTTCAACACCAAGTCCGGGTGCTTCAGGCACTTTTACAAATCCCTTCTGTAAAACAGGTTCTGACCTTTTAATATAGGTTTCCCAGTAATCAGAATCCACATCGTGGTGTTCCAGAGCAATAAAGTTCTGCGTAGCAGCAGCACAATGAACATTGGCCATAAATGAAACCGGAGTCCCGGCACAGTGTAAGGCCATGGCAACTCCTTTTTCTTCAGCATAATCGCCTATCTGTTTGGTTTCCAGGATACCACCTGCTGTTGCCAGGTCGGGTTGTATCATATCTACGGCATGTTCATCACAGAGTTTCCTGAATTCTTCTTTCCCAAAGATGTCTTCCCCCGTCAAAGTCGGAGTGTTAATTGCATGAGTTATTTCTTTCCATTTTTCGGTATAAAACCACGGAACCATATCTTCCAGCCACGCAAGCTGGTATTTTTCCACCGCATTTCCCAGGCGGATTGCGGTATTTGTATCAAAGTGGCCAAAATGGTCGGCTGACATTGGGATTTCATAACCAACAATCTCCCTCACCTGATGGACATATTCTACCATCTTTTCCAATCCAAGGTCGGTGATCTGGATTCTCGTAAAAGGATGTTTGGTATTGCTCAAATTGCCGAGCCGTCGCTGATCCCACTCACTCTGGCCTTCCCAGAATCCTTCCCCTACAAGCGCTCCCGGAATGTCTTTAACCAGGCCAATGCCAAAATCCATTTTCAGAAAAGTAAAACCCTGTTCCATACGACGTTTCATTCTTTGTGCATAAACCTCAGGATCTTTTGAAGAAGGTGTATCGGCATAAATCCTGATATTATCACGGTATTTTCCTCCAAGCAACTGGTATACCGGAACATCGTAAGCTTTTCCTGCCAGATCCCACAAAGCCATTTCAACTGCAGAGACGCCACCTCCCTGCCTTCCATGCCCTCCAAATTGTTTAATGGCTTTAAAAGTTTGCTCCACTGAACACGGATTTAACCCCAGTATCCGGCTTTTTAGCATGAGTGCATAACGAGGATCTGCCAGGTCGCGGACTTCCCCCAGCCCGAAAATGTCCTGATTTGTATAAAGTTTCAGTATAGGTCCATCCACCGTATTTGCAATCCGCATATCGGTAATTTTTAAATCTGACGGATTTGAACTGCGGTTTACTTTTTGAGTTGCAAATTCAATTTGAGCAGCTACATCATTCGAGTTTATGAGGAAACCCATTCCCAGCCCTCCCAAAGCTGCTTTCTGAAGAAAATTACGGCGGGAAGATTGATTTTTGGGACTGTTTTTTTTATTATGGAGATTGAATAATTCCGAAATACCTTTTTTCATGGTTAGTCAGATTTAGCAGTTAGTCTGACGAACATAAACTTTTTTTAGGAATTTTCTGAATATTT
>JAFGGF010000165.1 GCA_016930735.1 Prolixibacteraceae bacterium | reverse complement strand
CCAATCCAGCCATAAACCAGCAGTATAACAAAAACCAGGATGAAGATCATAACAATCCTGACCAGCCAAACCTTGTACCGGTAGTTGGGTATCCCGAAAAGTATTTCAAGCATCCGTGAATCATCGTCGTTTTGAATCCCGAAAACCGTAGGGTAAAAAATCAACAGTATCCCCGGGAATAATAAAAGACCGTAAACAGTCCCCTCTGTAATTGTGTCGCCTTCGAATACAAACTGGATCGAAAAAAACAGGAAAAACCCGAATGATGCCAGTAGGAACCAGAAAAACCGGTTGGCGAAAATTATCTTCAGGTTGTAACGAAGCATTTTAATTAAAATATACAACCTGTTTTTTATATCTAAATTTTTACTCATTTGCTGCTGAATTAACCATTATACAAAATCTTTCAGTAAGCACAAATATGCATCTTCAAGATGAGGTGAAACATTGACTGCGTTTTCTGCCGGTTTTTCTTTCGACAGGCACCTGACCTTAATATTTTCCCCATCGCGCATATGATGTACAATGAGTTGTTTGTTGGCAAAGCTGTCAAACTCTTTTGCAGGTATTGAAAACTGCCAGACGAATCCCTGTCCGATATCAACCATGTTTATCGGGGTGCCAAAATATTTCAGGTTACCCCTGTTTATAACAGCCACCTGGTTACATGAACTTGAAATATCCTCTATAATATGCGTTGAGAAAATAACAATCCTTTCGCGGCTCAATTCCACCAGCAGGTTCCTGAAACGGATACGTTCCCTCGGATCGAGGCCGGCGGTTGGCTCGTCAACTACCAGTATCCTTGGCAGGTTCAGCAGTATCTGAGCAATCCCGATACGCTGTTTCATACCTCCTGAAAATGAACCGATCCTGTCATCTTTCCGGTCAAACATATGTACCGATTTGAGAACATATTCAAGCCTGTCTTCCCTTGTTTTTTTATCGGTTATCCCTTTCAAAATAGCCTGATAATCGAGGAATTCCCATGCCGACATATTTTCATAGGTTCCGAATGCCTGCGGAAGGTATCCGATCAATCCCTGAAGCTCTTCACGGTGGAACTGGGTATCCAATCCGTTGATCCATATTTTACCGTAACTCTGTTCAAGGATTCCGCAAATGATCCTCATCATGGTTGATTTACCTGCCCCGTTAGGGCCAAGCAAACCAAACATTCCGGTTTTAATTTCAAGCGAAACACCATTTAAAGCACGGAAAGGTTTTTTCCTTTTCCCAATAACAGGAATTTGCCGGACCATGGTAAAATAACCCCTTCTCAAACGGCTGAACCTTCCTGAAATACGGGCTATGTTTAAATTTTTCCTGTGAACATATTCTGAAGAACGGTAAATTGTAAGAAGTAAAGCCCAGATAATTCCTACAAAAATAACCATCCCGATGTTATCCCATTTTTTTGCAAATATTATTAAAAAGACCAATGGAATAACCCAGTAAATAATGTTATAAATATATTTCCTGAGTTTGGTATAGATTTTTTTATCGGTCGATTGAGCTTTATTGATAAGCACCTGGTTAAACGGCACCCAAAGCAGGAATAAAAAGAAATATACGGCATGCGACATAATCCACATCCACAGGTTACTTTCCATATAGATGAATGTGAAATAAACAAGGAAAGCAAACATTGGTGCCAGCCAGATAAGGTCGTTAAAATCACGGATTTTTTTATAGTCTTTTAATAATCCGGCTCTTTCACGGATTTTAATCCCTGATTTCCATTCACGTGTAAAACGGTTATCGCGATCATAAACTTTCACCAGTTTCCTTACCACAATCTTAATTTCATCCTTATCGGTAATTAATTTTGTTTTTGCCTGGCGGAGGCTTGTCATAACAAAAGCAGTAACACCCGGAATAAGTATCAGGATAAGCATTATGTCGATTACTTTCCAGATAAGGGAATCAACTTCAAAATAAATATAAACGATACCAAGGACGAGTAATATTAATTGCAGGATTTTAATCCCCCATTTCAGTGATTTGATCCAGTTCAATGCGTTTTCCAGTCCGAAATACAAAGTTGGAATAAATACCAACGTAAGTATTGTACTTAATGCCAAACCTCCGATAACAGTAATAGCAAATGGAGCGCCTATAGCCCCGACATATTCTGACTGCCCCATTGCCAACGGAAATAAAGCAACAATGGTAGTAATGGCAGTAATCAATATTGGCCTTACACGTGAAAGCCCTGCCATCATTAATGCCCTTGCTTTTCCGTACCCGCGTTTTCGAAGGATATTTGTATAATCAATCAGTATAATTCCGTTGTTTACAACTATTCCGAGCAAAATCAGGAATCCGATTAATGTATTGGCATTCTGAAGCCCGTTTCCGGTAAAAATAAGAGCCAGGAATGAACCTACTGCGGCTAGAGGTATTGAAAACAACATTACAACAGGTGTTGTTACCGATTCAAATACCGAAGCAAGGATCATAAAAATTAAAATAAATGCAGCTGCAAACAAAAAGTAAAACTCTTTAAACTGGTCTTCTTCATGTATCACTTCAACAGCAACTCCTGAAGGGAGTTTGTATGCACTAACAATATCATCAATTTCGAGCCGGTAAGCTTCCAGTAAATCTTTTGACTGTTCTGCTTCATCAACAAAACGGTATGTTACCTCAATTTGTTTTTCCTGGTTAACCCTGTCGAT
>JAFGGF010000164.1 GCA_016930735.1 Prolixibacteraceae bacterium | reverse complement strand
TCTCCCACAATACTTTGCCTTCAAAATCAATTATCTTTACATTTAACTGGGCTGAAACAGGATCCAATTTGTCGTTAATAATATTCATTTTAACTGAATTTCCGTCGGAATAGGGAGAAACCAGCACCTGTTCAAATCCTTTTTTTGCATAATACTGAAGGGCTTTCCACCTCTGGTAATAATCAGTCGAGCTCCAGGATGCAACCGGCCAGCAGTCATTAATTTGCCAATACAAACTTCCCATACAATAGGGCATTGCCCTGCGGTGCCCCTCCAAAGCGAATTTAATTCCTTCGGCCTGCAGAACATGGTTCACATACAAAAACGATTCAAAATCTTTTGGTTGATTATATTCCTGCAACATATAATATTCAATGGTTTCGTTTCCGATGGATGAACGCTGGTGCGAATTCATCACTTCTGAAAGAATATTATAATCTTCCGGCTCAGCATATTTTCTGACCGTGGCAATTTCCGGGAAAGACTGGAATCCGTATTCACTCATAAATCGGGCAATATGGGTTGCATAATTTTTAAAAGGTTCTTTTCCCCACCAGACACCCCAGTAATGTTCATCACCGTTTTTCAGGTCGGCAGGAATTCCCAAACCCGATGAAGGGCTTGACCCCCAATAACTTCTTTGCTGATCGTATTCACCAACAGCTTCGGGTAATATTTTATGAAATATATCGGTATAGGCTTTCCATATTTTATCGGCATTTTCCTTGCTTTCACGTTCGGTTGCCTGTTTCCAGCCCCAACCAAACCAGGCTCCGAGAATTTCGTTATTGCCACACCACAACCCAATACATGGGTGGTTCCTCAACCGTTTAACATTATCGATCGCTTCCTGCCTGACATTTTCAAGGAATGCTTCATCGCCGGGAAACATGGCACAGGCAAACATAAAGTCCTGCCAGATCAGGATTCCTGCTTCATCGCACAAATCATAAAAAATATCATTTTCATAAATTCCACCTCCCCAGACACGGATCATATTAAAATTCGATTCTTTGGAAGTATTGATTACTCTCTTATAATTTTCTTCTGTTACCCTTGGCAGGAATACATCATTAGGTATATAATTTGCGCCTTTCATAAAAACAGGAACTCCGTTCAGTTTAAAATAAAAGGAAGTTCCCTGGTCATCTTTATCCCTTACCAATTCAAGAGTGCGGATCCCGATCCGTTCATTTGCAGTTGTTTTGTATCCATTTAAATTAACTTCGCCTGTAAGTGTATATAAATGTGGTTCACCCAATCCGTTGGTCCACCACAGTTCCGGATTTTTTATTTCAAAATCGACATGGTAAGTTTGAATCCCCGGTTTAAAATCAATTTGTTTTTTTGCCAGTATTACACCACCATTTGAAATACTTAACTTACCACTACCTCCGTTAATGGCGTCCACTTCAAAAACAGCAGACATAGTTGCCTTTTCTTCAGTTACGGAGTTCTGAACAATTTGAATATTTTCAATTCTGGCTTCATCCCATGCTTTCAGGTAAACCGGGCGCCAGATTCCGCTTGTAACCAAGCGAGGACCCCAGTCCCAACCAAAATGATAGCCGGCTTTCCGGGTATAAATGCTTACCATTTTCCCACCTTCAACCTGGCCACGAACAGCCTGGTCGTTGTCGGAAACCGGGATAACATAACCCTGGGCATCATACTTTTTGAGCCCTTCAATTACAGGTGACCTGAAAACTATATGAAGTTCATTTTCTCCTTCCTTAACAAAATCTTTTACATCCAGAAGGTATTCACGGAACATGTTGTCGGTACTTTCAACTTTGTTTCCGTTTACAAAAACATCGGCATACGTGTCAAGCCCTTTAAAATCAAGGGCAATCCTGCCGGCTCCCAATGTTTCTTTGTCAACGTTAAAAGTGGTTTTGTATTCCCAATCCACTTTGTCAATCCACTGCATATCCAGCTCATTCAGCCGGTAATACGGATCTTCAATTTTTTTGTTAGCCAGTAAATCGGTGTGTACGGTTCCGGGAACAGTGGCAGGCATCCATTCGTTTGTTCCCACTTGTCGGAACTGCCAGTTTGAAGAAATTAAAGATTGTTCCATTTCATTTTGATCCTTACAACCGGTGAAAATTAAAATCAGGCTTAAAAGAAATAAAATAAGTTGGTTCGTTTTCATTGATATCTTTTTTTCAGTTTTAAATTGGTTCAGATCACAAATTTCTGAGTTAAGAGAAGACAAAAATAAAAAAAGATTGATTTCTGATTTATTTTAAAAGTAATTAAAAATCAACAAAAAAGCCCGGAAAGCCGGGCTTGATGTAAAAATTAATTCGCCTTTTTTATGGTTGAAATTTTAAAAGGAACATAGATGGGGCACCATTTAAAAAGTCCTGTAGCAAGAGGAATTATACCAATGAGCCCCCAATAACTGCTGAATACTACACCAAGTATGGCAATTATAAGTCCTAAAATAATTCTTAATAATCTGTCAACAGATCCAACATTACATTTCATAATTCAAATTTTTAAAGTTTTTTTTTATAACGAAATGCAAAGAAATAAGTTCGGTTTTAAAAGTCTTCTTCCAGAATTTTACAAGCAGTTTTTATAAAAAGGGGGCATTTTTTTAAAAAGGCTCCTGCTTCACTTGCAGCTTCTGCTTCTTCCGGTTTTGAAATATCATAACCAATCAGTTTTTTACATATTAAAGAACCCTGCTCTGTAATAAATTTTTCATTAAACTTCTTTATTAAAGATTTGGTATTAGCTTTGGCATCCGGGTCGCTGTTGGCATTTCCGTGCTTATACCCTATTACCATATACGAACCGGTCACAGCACCACAGGTTTCGGCACATGCCATACCCCCGCCAAAGCCACTGGCAATTTTTAAGGCAGTGTTTTCATCCAATCCGATTTCAGGAGCAAACAGGCTGAATACAGTTTGGCAACAATTAAATCCCGGAAAGATTTCATCAATTTTTGAAGTTTTTTCAGTCATTTTCTGATTAAATTTTAAGTTAAAGATTGAGTTTAATAAACGAAAAAGGCCCGAAGCAATTGCCCGGGCCCGGAAATATTTAGTGTTTTTTGTTTATTCTCCACGGACAGCAGCAACACCCGGAAGGCTTTTACCTTCAAGGTATTCGAGCAAAGCACCTCCTGCTGTTGATATGTATGAAACACCATCGGTAAATCCGAATTTATTTACACATGCAACTGAATCGCCACCGCCGACAAGCGAAAATGCACCTTTTTTCGTTGCAGCAACAATTGCATCGCCAACAGCTTTTGAACCAACAGCAAATTTTTCGAATTCGAAAACACCAACCGGCCCATTCCATAAAATAGTCCCCGATTCTTCTATAACCTTTTTTAGCATTTTTATACTTTCAGGACCGGCATCCAATCCCTGCCATCCGTCAGGGATTGCACCTGCAGCAACTACCTGTGTATTTGCATCCGGGCTAAAGCTATCTGCTGCAACGACATCGGTGGCCATATAAATTTTAACACCTTTTTCGGCAGCAAGTTTTTCAATATTTTTTGCTGTTTCCAGAAAATCATTTTCACAAATTGAATCACCAATTGTTCCGCCATCGGCTTTTACAAAAGTATAGGTCATACCACCGCCAAGGATCAGGTTGTCAACTTTGTCGAGAAGATTTTCAATAATGGTAATTTTTGTTGATACTTTAGCACCGCCCATAATTGCTGTTAACGGGCGGCTTGGGCTTTTTAATACTTTATCGAGGCTTTCAACTTCGCTTTCAATCAGGTAGCCAAACATTTTATCGTTCGGGAAAAATTTGGCCATTACTGCAGTTGAAGCATGCGCACGGTGAGCGGTCCCGAAAGCATCATTAATCCAACAGTCGCCGTTTGCTGAAAGCTGGGCGGCAAATTCTTCATCTCCTTTTTCTTCACCTTTATGAAATCGCAGGTTTTCGAGTAATAAAACTTCACCAGGCTGAAGCGCATTGGCAATGTTTTTAACTTCTTCACCAATACAATCGGGTGCAAGTTTTACTTCAACTTCAAGCAATTTGCTGAAATGTCCAACCAGGTGCTTCATCGAGTATTTATCTTCGGGGCCCGATTTTGGTCTTCCGAAATGTGACATGATAATTGCAGCACCCCCCGATTCAATTACTTTTTTGATAGTGGGCAATGCTGCCTTGATACGGGTATCGTCGGTTACAACAAAATTTTCATCTAACGGCACATTAAAATCAACACGGATTAATGCTTTCTTTCCTGAAAAATCGTAAGTATCTATTGTTTGCATTTTAGGTAATTTAAAGATTTAAATTTGAATCAAAGATAAGAAATTATCACGTGTGGGCATGGCTCTGAAATTCCGGTTAAATGAATTTAAAGAATAGATAACCTGTGTGGTTACCAATAAAAAATCTAATTTTGGGAAATTCATAAAAAATTAAGCAAAGGGATATGTTTTTTCGGGATGTTGTAGGGCAAAAAGAAGTAAAAAACAGGCTGATAAAATCGGTAAAAGAAGAACGAGTCAGCCATGCACAGTTATTTGCCGGACCTGAGGGTACAGGAAAATTACCCCTTGCACTGGCATATGCCCAGTATGTTTCGTGCAGGGACAGAAGTGAAGATGACTCCTGTGGGACCTGCCCTTCGTGCAGGAAGTTCAGCAAATTAATCCACCCTGACCTTCATTTTGTATTTCCGGTATTCAAACAAGGTAATATAAAAAATCCGGTAAGCGATGATTTTATTGTACAGTGGAGGGAGTTCATGCTGAAATCACCATATTTTACTTTGAACCAGTGGTTAAAAGAAATCAACGTTGAGAACTCACAGGGTTTAATTTATGAAAAAGAAAGTGAATCTATCCTTAAAAAACTGAATCTGAAATCATTTGAGTCGGAATTTAAATTTATGATTATCTGGCTACCTGAAAAAATGCACAAAGCATGTGCAAACAAATTATTAAAAATGATTGAGGAGCCACCAAACAAAACCCTTTTTCTGTTGATTTCGGAAGACGAAGAAAATATTATCAATACGATCCGGTCAAGGGCACAGTTGGTCAGCATTCCCTTCATTGATAATGATTCAATGAGAAAGGCATTATCAAAACCAGGAGAATTTGATGAAGATACCATCGAAGAAGTTGTCCACCTTTCAAATGGGAATTACCTGAAAGCCATTGAATTTTTAAATCCCGATGAAGACAAGCTTTATTATTTGGCTAAATTAAAAGAATTAATGCGTGCAGCTTATACCATCGAAAGGCCAATCCCTTTGATTGAATGGTCAGAAGAAATTGCCAGGATTGGCAGGGAAAAACAAAAGAGTTTTTTGGAATATGCTTTACGGCTTGTTCGTGAATATTTTATTTTGAACCTTAAAAATCCGGATTTGGTATATTTAAACAAGGAAGAAAAGTCCTGGGGGAACGATTTTTCACCTTTTGTAAACGAAAGAAATGTTTTACAGATGTATTCAGAATTCGACCTTGCATTTAAGCATATTTCCATGAATGGGAATCCAAGGATTATATTTATGGATGTTGCCCTGAAAATGGCCAAAATCCTGAAAAAATAGTTATTACCTGTAAAATACTATCCTGATTATTTTATTCCCTATACTTTTTATGCATCAGTTAATTAATTATTTTTGTACGACTTTGGGAAAGTGGATTTACAGCTTATCCCGGGAAGAACTGAATAATATGGAAAAACCTGATACAATTGAGCGGGGATTTTGTAACGATATGTCCGGCACATGTTCCAAACTAAATGTTACCGACTGGCTCAGTGATGTTAAAAACATTGCCAATCCTGATGAAATTGTTGAAATCAGGTTTAAAAATACAAGGAAAGATTATTACCGGAATATAAATAATCTCAGGATAGTTCCGGGCGATATTGTTGCTGTTGAAGGAAATCCCGGTCACGACATTGGTATTGTTACCCTTACAGGCGACCTGGTGCTGGAGCAAATGAAAAAGCATAAGGTAACTGTGGTAAATGGTGATTTCCGGAAAATTTACAGGAAAGCCAAAGAGGTTGACCTGGATAAGTGGAGAGAAGCCATTTCCCTGGAACACAGTACAATGATTAAATCGAGGCAAATCGCTGCCGACCTGAAACTCGATATGAAAATCGGTGATGTTGAATACCAGGGAGATAAAACAAAGGCCATCTTTTATTATATAGCTGATGAACGTGTTGATTTCCGGCAACTGATCCGTGTCCTTGCCGAGACATTCCGTATAAGGGTAGAAATGAAACAAATCGGGGCAAGGCAGGAAGCAGGAAGGATTGGAGGAATTGGACCCTGCGGCAGGGAACTTTGCTGTGCTACATGGATTTGCAGTTTTGTTTCGGTCAGTACAAATGCGGCACGTTTTCAGGAAATTTCTTTAAACCCGCAAAAACTGGCCGGGCAATGCGGAAAATTAAAATGTTGCCTCAATTTTGAGGTAGATGCCTATGTTGACGCACAGAAAGATTTTCCACCCAATAATATTCCTTTGAAAACCGAAAATGAAACATTTGTATTTCAAAAGGCAGATATATTTAACCGCATTTACTGGTATGCACCGCAAAATCAGAATATTTCAAGCCAGATACCGGTTCCGGTTGATAAGGTTAATGAAATTATCAGAATGAATAAAAGAGGGAAACACCCTGAAAACCTGAAATTTGATATCATTGACAAACTTCCTAAGGAAGAAAAGTTTCACAACAATGTCGGGCAGGATGATTTAACCCGCTTTGATAATCCAAAACAAAAACATCAAAGGAGGAAAAAACGTTTTTCAAAAAGACCACCACAAAATAAAGAAAGAAACGGATGAGGTTGAATGGTTTTCTTTTTATATTGGTTTGTTTTATTTTATTATTTAATGCCTGTGATAATAACAGGATTTACGAAAGTTACAGTCATATCTCAAATATGGGTTGGAATAAAGATTCGGTATTAAATTATTCGTTTCATATTCAGGATACTGTCACAAATTACAATCTGTATTTTAATCTTCGGAATACAGTTGATTATCCCTTTAGTAATATCTGGCTTTTTGTATCCATTGCATCACCAGAAAGTACAGTTTTAACCGACACAGTTGAATTTATGCTTGCTGATCCATCAGGAAGGTGGTTTGGTCAGGGCCATGGAAAGTTCAGGGACAATAAACTGCTTTTCAGAAATAATATTTTTTTCCCCGATACCGGAAAATACAGGATTGATGTTCAGCAGGGAATGCGCAACGATGTTTTAAAAGGAGTCAATGATTTTGGAATCAGGGTCGAAAAAATAAACTGATAAACCGTGGGAAAAGGCAAGCTTCAGAAATTCCGGGAAATGGAATCGTTTAACCACGTTATTCAGGCTCCTTATAAGGATGTATTAAATTCCGACCATTTTTTAAAAGGGAAGTGGGCGAAAGAGTTTTTCAGAAATACAAATCCAATCATTCTTGAACTTGGCTGCGGAAAAGGAGAATACTCAGTTAAGCTTGCCGAAAGGTTTCCCGGTAAAAATTTTATAGGTGTTGATATTAAAGGAGCCCGCATCTGGAAAGGTGCCAAACAATCGTTCGAACATAAATTGAAAAATGTTGGATTTATTCGAACAAATATTGAAATTATTGACCGTTTTTTCGGAAAGGGAGAAATAAGTGAAATCTGGCTGACTTTCCCTGATCCTCAGATGAAAAAAGCCAATAAACGCCTTACTTCTATTAATTTTATTTCAAAGTATAAAAAATTCCTTGATGAAAATGGGATGATCCATTTAAAGACTGACAGTAATTATCAGTTTTTATATACCAGTGCATTGGTTGAGGAGAATAATTTTGAAGTTGTAGCAAAAACAAATGACCTGTATAATTC
>JAFGGF010000163.1 GCA_016930735.1 Prolixibacteraceae bacterium | reverse complement strand
TGACAAGAGGTAATCCACTGTTATTATATTGGTTTTCCTGTTTGCTTTCGGGTACCCAAACTCCGGTTTCCCAGTGGGTATAATAGTTTATTGAGACAAGTATATTCCCGCTTTCATCAAATGTGTTTTCCATTTTTTCATCTCCTAACCAATCGTTTAAATCGGAATCCCAATCAAATTCTGTATACAAAGTCTGGTTTCCGTTGGCATCATATGCATATTCATCTTTGGAATATCCAATCCAGTTGCCAAATTCATCCAGTTCATAATTTAACATGGCTGTAATAAGCCCCATTGAATTGTAGGTCATCAGGTATTTATCCCAATAGATTATCAGTTGCAGGTCGTTATCCCAATCACCGTAAAGTGCAGAATCCAGTTTTTGTTTTGTAACATTTGCACTTTTCAGTTGCTCATTTAGTTTTTGTTCATTTGGTTTTCCATAATTTTTATCTGTCTGAATAAAATTAAATTGTTTAACTTTTTCATTGTTGGTTTTAAAAAAGTTTAATTTTTTATTCGTTTCGGTCTGGGCTGATAGAATAAAGCTTCCGGCCAATAAAATTATAACAAAGCAGAATTTTTTCATCGTAATAGGTTTTGGTTTTAAATGATAACATAAGTTAGATAAAAAATTGTATATAAGCAATTTTTCTTATGTATAGCAGGAGATATTATAACCTTATTTTTTTATAATAGATTGATATGAAGCCTTTTGAAATAATATTTATTTATTCCAGATTTCATACGAACGCAAAGCCTGACCGATAAGCATATCGTAACCGTTTTTTACCATTGCCCCTTTCTCTTTTCCGAATTCCATAAACCTTGTTACTTCAGGATTGTAAACCAGGTCGTATAGTAAATGTTTTTCAGTAAGGTGTTCGTAGGGGATACGGGGATATGTATCCACTTTCGGATATGTACCGAGTGGTGTTGCATTGATTATCAAAAACCTCTCACTTAATAACTCCGGTGTAATTTCTTCGTACCTGATTTCATTTTCTTTCAACTCTTCAATTGATGCAGAAATAAAACCAATTTTTAGTTTACTCAAAACATATTTAATGGCTTTTGAAGCTCCACCTGTTCCAAGTATTAAAGCTTTAGTGTGGTGTTTTTTCAGAAGTGGTTTTAATGTAGTTTCAAAACCATAGGTGTCTGAATTATAACCTTCAAGTATAAAGCCCCCTTTTTCACGGATAATTTTGACGGTATTTATGGCTCCGACTTCTTTTGCTGCATTATCAATTTTATCGAGGAAAGGAATTACCTGCTCTTTATAAGGAATCGTTACATTCAGCCCGGCAAGTTCAGGATTTTTATTAATTATCTGAAGAATTTTTTCAATGGCATCAATTTCAAAATTTTCATAGGAATTTACAGATCCTTCATTTTCAAATTTTTCTGTCCAGAATTTTTTTGAAAAAGAATGGGTGAGGGGATAACCTATTAATCCGTATTTCTTCATTTGGTTTTTTTTGCCGAAAATTTTTCAAACAGGAATATTAAAATAAAACCAAGAACAGCAAATAAAACAGCTGCTCCGAGCATTGAGTCATTTCCAAGTTTCTCGTAAGCTCCCGGAAGTAAATTATGTTCAAGTAAAGTTTTATCAACACCGGTGGTTTCTATAGCCGTTTCTTTCCAGGGCCATACTTTATTTAGCGAACCAAGCATAAATCCTGCAAGCAGGGCAATAGTGTAATCATGATATTTTTTGAGGAACCACGATAGGATATTTGAAAAAGTAATAATCCCAACTAACGCCCCGGCCAGAAATATGCCTAAAACAACAAAGTTAAGGTCGCCAACTGCCTCAAGGATAAATTTATACATACCCAGCAAAACAAGTATAAAGCTACCTGAAATTCCCGGCAGAATCATGGCACAGATGGCTATTGCACCCGAAAGGAATATAAACCAGTAACTTGTATTTGCTTCGGCAGGAGAAATAATGGTTATAAAATAGGCAATTATAATTCCTCCAATTGCTGAGATTATAACACCTGCATTCCATTTTTTTACCGATTTCCCGATAAAAACTGCAGAAGCAATGATCAATCCGAAAAAAAATGACCAGATCAGGATCGGGTATTCCCGAAGAAGATATTCCAGTAACTTTGCCAGTGAAAATATGCTTATTCCAATACCGAAAACAACTGAAAGCAGAAAAGTCCCGTTTATTGATTCCCAGAATTCTTTCAGTTTACCCTGAAAAAACAACTTAATGGCTTTTCCGTTAATCGATTTGATCGAATTAACCAATTCTTCGTAAATACCGGTAATAAAGGCAATTGTGCCCCCTGAAACACCGGGGATCACATCGGCTGCGCCCATGCCTATCCCTTTTAAAATTATAACCAGATAGTCTTTTATTTTTCGTTTCATATAAAGTTTTTCAGAACAAAGCCCGAAAATAAGAAAAAGATTTTATTACCACAGAATTGATTTGACCAGAATTGGATCTTTAATAAATGTTTTTATTCAACAATGGGCCGGTATTTTTTTAACAGATCCATAACTTTTTTATTATTAACAGCATTGGGGTAAAATTCAATCACAACGATGTGGTCATCATAACTGATTTTCAAAGCTTTTTCAAACCATTTCAATGCTTTTAATTCATCTCCGGTATGAAAATAAAAAGCAGCCAGCTTATATTGTAAAAAAGGATTTTTCTTATTCAGCCTGTTTGCTTCTTCCAAAAGTAAAATGGCTTTCTGTGGTTTTCCAATATTGAATACTATTTCGGTATAGGTAAGCCACATTTCGGTATTGTCGGGTTCAAGTGTTACCGATTTATCAAATGCAACAACTGCTTTTTCAAAATTTTTCAGGTCGGCATAAATTTTACCCAGCGAAAACCAGTAATCCGATATACCATTTTCAATTTTGATGGCCTTTTTTATAAAAACAACACTTTCTTCATACTGCTTTTCAAACAGCATTATCAGGCCCGCACCATACCAAGCATTATCGTTTTTCTGGTTTAACCTGATTGCTTTTTGGTAAGCCTGCAGTGCTTTCCTGAAATTTTCGAGGTTTAAATAACATTCGCCGATGTAACAATATGCTTCATCATTGTTGGGGTCTCCTTCAAGGAATTCTTCATAACGTGTAATTGCTTCCTCGTAACGGCCAAGGTTTGCAAGAGTATTTCCCTTGTTGAATACTGCCTGGTGAAATTTTTCATTCAGGGCAAGTGCATAATCATATGATTCCAAAGCTTTTTCAAAATTCTCAAGCCGGTTATAAACTATACCAAGGTTGTACCAAACAGTTGTATTAAACGGGTCAATATCAAGGTACTTGTTGTAATAATATATGCTTTTTTCTAGGTTGTCAGTCTGATCGTAAAAGAATCCCAGTTCATATAAAACAGTTTCATTTTCCGGGTTTACTTTATGTGCCTTTTCCAGGTATTTAATAGCCATCTTCATATCACCTGAATGGATAAAAGCAACACCAATGTGGTATAATATATCATCAAGTTCGTCACGAGCGTAACGGATTGCTTTTTTAAATGCCTCAACAGCACTTTTTGCATCGCCTTCAATCGTATATGCAGTACCTTTTAAAAGATAAATATCAGGATTGTTTGTTTCAAGCTTTTCAACCCTGTTCAGGTTTTCAAGCGCATTTTTAATATCACCTTTACTTAACAGGATTTGGGCATTCTTTACCTGAAGGGGAATAGCATTCGGGTGGATTTTTATTCCCTGCCCAACAGCCATTTCAGCAAGCTCCAGGTCACCTTCTTCCAACAGTTTTTCAATAATATCTTCATAATCCGATACATCGAAATATTCTGTTTTGCCTGAAATCAATGATTCTTTGAAACGGTTTACTGTTTCTTCAAATTCCTGATCATCGTAATTATCTCTGTTGTCTTCTTTCATATCCCAAAATACGAGCCTGCAAATGTATAAAAAACACCCGGATTATAGTGCTGTAAAATGCTATTGGTGTTGTTCTCTTAACAAGTCGTTAACCGTTTTAACCGGATTGAAGGTTTCGATCGGTACTTCCACAAACAGAGTGTTCCAGTTGCTCATGGCTCCATTCCATAAGCCCGGTAATTCTAAGGCCTTTAATTCTTTTCCGTCTTTCGATTTAACCGAAATAAACCCTGTAGCCGGATCGGTAAAATCAGGTAAGCTAAATTTTTCACCCTTGTAGTTTTTCACTCCGCAAACCAGGTCAACCGGATTAAAGTGTGTTGCATGTTTTACAATTTTTGCCTGTTCGTCATTTTTAAAATCGATCTGCGAACCTTCAACAACCTGAAGTGAAACAGTTCCGTCAGGATTAAAAGCCCAAAATGGGCCACCTCCAGGTTCACCTTCATTTTTTACCATTCCACAAACCCGTATGGGCCTGTTGAATTTATTTTGCAGGTAACGGTAAAGTACTTCTTTTTCAGTGTAATAATGGTTTTCAGCAGGTTTTGTATTTAAAGCGTTTTCGAGGAAATTGGCTGCTTCAGCAAGGAATGCACTGCTTAAAGCGGTATAATGTTTTTCGTTTAATTCTTTTTGATATTTAAAAATCCGATCCTGATATTTTAACAGGACTCCAGCCAATGCCTCTTTATATTCTATTGTCGGGGTCTTTAATTTATCAGGGACAACATTGTCAATATTTTTAATAAAAATAATATCGGCATCAAGGTCATTCAGGTTTTCAAGCAATGCTCCATGCCCGGCAGGCCTGAAAAAGAGGCTTCCGTCATTTTCCCTGAAAGGCTCATTGTCTGAATCTACAGCAATGGCATCGGTTGATGGTTTTTGTTGGCTGAAACTAACCAAAAATGTTACAGAAAATTCTTTTTCATACTTTGTTTTCACGTCAGTCAGCAGTTGTTCAAAGTAATCCTGATGTTCAGGCGAAACGGTAAACTGGATGTTTACCCGTCCGTTTTTATCCCTGGCATAAAGTGCTCCTTCTACCAGATGTTCCTCAAAAGGAGTCCTTGTGTGGTGTTCATACTTGTGGAATTTTAAAAGACCTTTTGGCCTTGCACCGTAGTTTAAGCCCTTTTCTGTTAAAAGGTAATCCAAAGCATTTTTAAATGTTAATTCGGAATTACCTGCAACAGCTTTCAGATTTTCATAGAATGCAAAATTTTTTAACTCTGAAAAGAACTGTTTTGCTTCTTTGTTTTCGGATAAAATTTCATTTTCCGACCTGCCTTTTTCAAGGCCTTCTTTTGCAGCAAAAAGTGATTTAAACATCCGGCTGGCAGCTCCTGAGGCCGGGACGAATTTTAACGGTTTTGTGCCTCCTTCTATTGAATTTACATATTTTGCAATGGCTTCATTTTTTTTCTGTTCATCCAATTTAATGATACCATTACCTACTGAGGCGGCTTCTTCAACCTTTAAAAAAGGGAACCCTTTTTTAAAATTTTCAATCTGACCGTATATTACATTCAGGTCACTTCCTCTTTGTTTGATTTGATTTTTGTCTTTTTCAGAAAACATAAAAGCAGATTTTATTCTTTCTTAAAATTAGAAAATAGATTTATTTTTTTACTGGAAATAACAAGTTATCCGATATAAAGTTTTCAATACTTTTTCACATTTGCCTTGATTTTTACTTTTTGGAATTTACATATCTTTGGACATTAAATACTTATTATGGGTGATCAAAAATACCCCTGGGGGCATTCGAAAAGGTATAATGATTTTCCGACTTTTTTCAGGTCGAAATTTAATGGACGTGTACAAAAGGTTTCGGTTGATGCCGGGTTTACCTGCCCGAACCGCGACGGGATAAAAGGTGTTGGTGGTTGTACCTACTGCAATAATAAAACATTCAAACCTTCCTATTGCAACCTCGAAAAAAGTATTACCAGCCAGGTTAACCAGGGTGTTGAGTTTTTTGCCCGTAAATATAAATCGATGCGATTCCTGGCTTATTTTCAGGCTTACAGCAATACCTATGCACCGCTTGAAAACCTGCGGGAATTGTATGAAGAGGCTCTGGCACATCCAAGAGTAATTGGCCTTGTGTTGGCAACACGCCCCGATTGCCTTGAAGCAGATGTATTGGAATATCTGGAAGAATTGTCAGAAAAAGTATATGTTATGGTAGAGTTTGGCATAGAATCGCATCTTAACAAAACACTGGAAAAGATTAACCGGGGGCATACTTTTCAAGAGGCGGTTTATGTGTTAACAGAAACACGAAAACGTAAAATAAACAATTGTGCCCACCTGATTCTGGGCCTGCCGGGTGAAACACGGGAAGATTTCCTGGAACAGGCAAAATCAATTTCACGGCTTCCCATTGACAATCTGAAACTTCACCAGCTTCAGATTCATAAGGGAACCGTGTTGGAAAAACAATTCAGGAATAATCCAGAGCAGTTTAATTTATTTTCGGCAGAAGAATATATTGAACTGGTTGTGGATTACCTGGAATTATTAAATCCGGAAATTGTGGTAGAGAGGTTTATCAGCCAGGCTCCGCCTGAAATGTTGATTGCACCTCATTGGGGGCTTAAAAATTTTGAATTTGTTGCTAAAGTAGAAAAACGACTTAAAGAAAGAAATACATGGCAGGGGAGGAGATTTATAAATGATGAATTATAAATTTCGATTTTCGTACTTCGAATTTAGCTTTAGTGTTTTTGTGTCCGGTCTTCGATTTCAACAAACCTGAGTTTTTTACCCTGCATAATTACCTGATTGGTTGTAAACCTTAAATGTTTTGTAACAATCTGATTATGGATTTTAAATTCCCTGATCATGTCAAGGTCTGAAACATTTGCCCCGGAGAGCAGTTCACGCATCCGGCAACGTTCACAAAACTTATTGTCGACATCTACAACTTTTCCGCGATAAGTGCATCCGAGTACTTCACAGAATTCTTTTCCGAGTATATCCTTTTTTTCTCTTTTTGTAAGTTTGATAAATGACTTGTTAAAATATTCGATTTTAAAATCGTGGTTGGCTACAAAAATTGCATTTGGGTGACGCTCAATTAGTTGATTAAGCAGATCATTGGCTTCTTCTATCCTTACAAATTCAAGATGCATATATAGAAAATCTAATTTTTGGCGGGGATAATTTAGCGAAAGTTTATTTAAAAAACGGAAGTGTTTTTATGTTTTTAAATCATGAATTATGCAAAAACACGTTTTAACAATTCTGTTACACGTGCCAGCGGATCTTTTCTGATCTGTTTTTCTTCTTCTGCAATTTTCAGGAACAAGCCATCGAGGGCTTTTGC
>JAFGGF010000162.1 GCA_016930735.1 Prolixibacteraceae bacterium | reverse complement strand
GCCACCTTTGTTTCGGATGAATTTCTTTAATGAAAATCAGCAAATGGAATGGACAAAACTTTTATCGGCAAAAAGACTGGGACTAGAGGAGCGGTATAATGAAAATACATCAAAGGATCGTTCTGAATTTCAACGCGATTACGACCGTTTGATTTTCTCCTCCCCCTTCCGCAGGATGCAAAATAAAACACAGGTTTTTCCATTGCCTGGAAAAATATTTGTCCACAACCGGTTAACCCACAGCCTCGAAGTAGCAAGTGTCGGGCGATCATTGGGAAATTTGCTGGCAGAAAACCTTGCTGAAAAACACCGGTTTCCATTTAATGCACTCCAAAACGAAATCGGGACAGTTGTTTCCGCTGCCTGTCTGGCACATGACCTGGGCAATCCACCATTTGGCCATTCGGGCGAAGCTGCTATTTCCAATTTCTTTATAAAAGGGAAAGGCCAGGAATTTCGAGACTCATTGACAGAAACTGAATGGATGGATTTTACACACTTCGATGGTAATGCCAACGCATTCAGGATTCTGACAAACCAGTTTGAAGGCAAACGCCCCGGAGGTTTTGCACTAACCTACACAACACTGGCATCGATTGTAAAGTACCCCTTTGAATCGGTTAATGCAACAAAACAAAAATTTGGTTTTTTTCAGTCGGAAAAAGATACATTCCAAAGAATTGCAGGCGATCTTCAGGTACAGGAAAGTCCATTGAAACCGGGAACGTTTTCCCGGCACCCACTGGTTTACCTTGTCGAAGCTGCCGACGATATCTGTTATCAGATCATGGATCTGGAAGATGCATTTAAACTTGGGATACTCACTTATGATGAAACACGGGAATTATATCTGAATTTCTACGATAAAAAAGAAGATTCTGAAGCACTTGAAAACATTTCAGGCACATTAAAAATTGTTACCGATTTAAACGAACAGATCACTTATTTGCGGGCAGGTGTCATTGGTAAACTTATTTCAGAATGCAGCCGCATTTTCAGAGAAAACGAAGAAATAATACTTAACGGGGATTTTGATTCAAGCCTGATAAAAAAACTAAATCCTGTTCAGGCTGAAGCTATGGACGTTGTAAAAAAAATCTCATACTCACAGGTTTATGCACACCGTTCGGTAGTGGAAATTGAAATTGCCGGTTACAAAATTATCGGAACATTACTCGAAGAATTCATCGGTGCCGCTGTTTCCCCGGAAGAACTGTACAGTAAAAAACTCAATTCTTTGCTTCCGGCTCAGTACAAACCAAAAACTGATTCGACCTATAATAAAATTCAGGCAATTGTCGATTTTGTTTCCGGCATGACAGATGTTTATGCCCTCGACCTGTACCGGAAAATCAAAGGGATTAGTTTGCCGGAAATAGTATAAATTCAATAGAACACAGATTACACAGATTTCCGGATTTATACAAATATTTAACAATATTAATCAGCTGGATCAGTATTATCTGTGTTCCATTCCCTAACCCAATTAAAATCAACTTTCAAGCAAACTGTTCAAAAGTCCGCCCCTGGCTTCTTTTCGTGAATTTGGTCCCCAGGTTGAAAGCTGAGAAATAAGTTTCCTGACCGGCATACTTTGCAACCAGACTTTCCCGGTCCCCCGGAGAGTTGCAAGGAAAATCCCTTCTCCTCCAAAAATCATCGAACGCAGGTTTCCTGCCTGCTGTATGCTGTAATCGATAGTTTGTTCAAATCCGACAATACACCCTGTATCAACTTTAATAACTTCATTGTTGAGTTGTTTTTCAATAACAATACCACCGGCGTGGATAAAAGCCAGTCCGTCACCTTCAAGTTGCTGAAGGATAAAACCTTCACCTCCGAAAAACCCGGCACCAAGTTTCCGGCTGAATGTTATTGAGATTTTAGTTCCCATGGCAGCACATAAAAATGCATCTTTCTGAACAGTAACCCTTCCGCCATACTGTGGCAGGTTAAGCGGAACTATTGTTCCCGGATATGGGGCTGAAAATGCCACTTTTTTCTTCCCCCACCCCTGATTGGTGAAATGGGTTAAAAACAACGATTCACCGGTTATCAGCCTGGAACCCGCTGATAATAATTTATCAAAAAAGCCGGCTTGCGGATTTGAACCATCACCCATCCTGGCTGTAAATTCAATTCCGTCTTCCATATATAACATAGCTCCTGCTTCGGCAATTACTGTTTCAGCCGGATCCAGTTCAATTTCTACCAACTGCAGGTCGTTCCCTATAATTTTGTAATCAATTTCGTGTGATTGCATATTCATTTGTATTTTTAATTTGAATTATTGTAATTTGGCTATGATATTCAAAAATAATCAATCTGATGAATAAATTAAATTACCGGATTTTTATAATTGGTTTTGCAGCTTTGTTAATCATTACAAAAGCTGAATGTAAACTTCCCGATCCGGTAAAAGAATTTTTTTATGAACAGGAACTGGAAAAGCAGGCACAGTATTTTGAAGAGTTATCCCTAAATAAGCTTTTTGAAGAACGTTTCCTTGTACCAACTTTGACAGCTTTGAATTATTATCCTGAACTTAGTGAAACTTCTATCCAGATTATAGAGAAAAATATCAAAACCACAATGTTATGCCGTCCGAAAACAAATTTTATTTTCAAACAAAAAGACAAAAGGGATTACCTGATCGCCATTGACAATAAACTGATAAATAATAAGGGAGTCCTTCTTGACAGTATTCCGTTCAACTCACAGATTGGTGTTATCGGGCATGAACTTGGGCATATAATAGATTATTCAGGAAAAACCAATATGGGAGTAATTTTTACCGGGATTGGTTACCTTTTCCCTAATTACCGAAGAAGGTTTGAAGAGAAAATTGACAGGATTGGTGTTGAACACGGGTTGGGTTACCAGATACAGGATTTTTCAGATTTTGTACTGAACCGTTCAAATGCGTCAGAAAAATACCTGAAATATAAACTAAAGTATTATTTTACACCTGCCCAGATTATGAATGTTATTTCACAATATTCAATTTATTAGGTATTTATATTCCGATTTTTTCCGACATTTGCGCAAAATTTAAAAAATGCCAAGAGACAACAGAAATAAAAAGCCGGGAGGCAGAAGGAGAAAACCAATCAGAGAGGTTCCCGGAGTAAAACCATTCAGAAAAAATCTGAGCGAGGAAGAAAAAATGTTAAATCGTCGCCCACGAATAAAATTTAATAAAGAAGAATCAGCTTCCGAAGAAAAACCAGGCAAAAGAGTTCGTCCGGTACGAAGCTCAGAATCGTACAAAGGAGGGCAAAAAAAATATTCACAAATAAAAAGGGGGCCTGGAAAAAAACGACCGGAAAATTCCGCAGGGTTGAATGATGAGATCAGGCTCAACCGCTTTATAGCCAATTCAGGAGTTTGTTCAAGGCGCGAAGCCGACAAATACATTGAAACAGGATTGGTCACTGTTAATGGTAAAATTGTAACCGAACTGGGTGTTAAAGTAAAACCCCAGGATGTGGTAAAATTTGACGGCAGAAGGTTAAAAGCCGAAGCCAAGGTTTATATTCTTTTAAACAAACCTAAAAACTATGTAACCACCACCGAAGACTCACGGGCTGATAAAACAGTTATGGACCTGGTTAAAAATGCATGCCGTGAAAGGATTTACCCGGTGGGCAGGCTCGACAAAAATACAACAGGGCTTTTATTGTTTACAAACGACGGCACCCTGTCGAAACGGTTAACTCATCCTACTCACAACAATAAAAAAATATACCAGGCAAGCCTCGACAAACCGCTGACCAAAAATCATTTACAGGAAATAGCCAATGGATTTGAACTTGAAGATGGTTTTATTGCCCCGGATGCCATTAGTTTTATCGACCCGGATCATAAAGAAGAAATCGGGATTGAAATTCATTCGGGGAAAAACCGGATTGTCAGGCGGATTTTTGAACATGTGGGGTACAATGTCAAAAAACTTGACCGGGTTTATTTTGCCGGTTTAACAAAGAAAAACCTCCCGCGGGGTAAATGGCGTTTCCTGACTCAAAAAGAAGTAAATTTCCTGAAAATGAAATAAATTAACTTACGATTCATGTAATTTTGAGAATCAGAAAAGACTAATAATACACGTTTTGGAGAAGGAATTTTTAGAAATAATAAAAAACAACCAGGGCATTATCCACAAAGTTTGCAGTTTTTACTGCGACTCAGAGGATGACCGCAAAGACCTTTTTCAGGAAATTGTGGCCCAGCTCTGGAAATCATTTCCTTCTTTCCGGCAGGAATCGAAGTTCTCTACATGGATGTACAGGGTGGCGCTGAATACGGCAATTACATCGTTTAAAAAAACGAAACGCAGGCCCGACCAGAATAAACTGACTTATGACAATTTACAGGTGGCCGAAGAATTGCCTGACCAGGAAACAGAAGATAATATAAAGCTGATGCATCAGGCAATTACAAAACTGACCGGAATTGAAAAATCAATTATTCTGCTGTTCCTGGAAAATAAAGGTTACGAGGATATTGCAGAAATAACAGGCATTACACAAAATTATGTCCGCGTTAAAATGAACCGGATAAAAAGGAAGTTAAGAACATACATGAATATCGATAATTAAATGGATTTAAACGACCTGAAAAAAGCATGGGATCAGTTTTCATCCAGGGAAAAAGAAAAAGAATTGGATGAAAAAGCCCTTCGGGAGATGCTCAGGGGTAGGACGAAAAGCCTGATTGAAAAAATTGAAAGAAATATCAAAATTGGTTTTGGCATTATTTTTCTTTTAATAATACTGTTAGTAGTTGATGATTTGATACTTTCACCTGTACTTGCAAAATCAATTGATAAAGATATTGAAGTACCTGCCTGGCTGATAGTTATAAGCTTATTCAGTTATGTCTTCCTTTTTGCAACTTTTATATATTTTGTAATAAAATACTACCGGATCAAAAAGGAATGTGATATAACTTGTGAACTAACAAAAACATTAAATAAAACCATTCATATCCTCAACCTGTATCAGCGTATGTTTTATTTCGGATTACTCGCCCTTATTTTATCCTTTACAATTAATTTTATTGCAGGATTTTATATAGGATTGCTTTACGAAGCAGAAAATATCGGTATTACTGCAGATCAGATAAAAACTACTGATATTTTGCTTCCGGCTATATTTGGTTTATTTATCCTTTTACTGATAACCGGTAGTTTATTCCTGTTTTTCAGATGGGGATTCAGGAGGTTATACGGGAATTACCTTGCCAAACTCAAACTTACTCTGGCTGAGTTAAATGAAATTGATTAATTATTTTGAATTTTAAAGTGTACAGAATTCCCTGTGTTTATTCCTTTTCTCAGATCATTCCCTAACTTTACATTTTGTTGTATTTTGCATTATTTATTGTTAAAAATGACTCTAATTAAATCGATTTCAGGAATACGGGGAACCATTGGTGGAAAACCCGGAGAAGG
Organism: Prolixibacteraceae bacterium; assembly: GCA_016930735.1. GTDB lineage: Bacteria > Bacteroidota > Bacteroidia > Bacteroidales > Prolixibacteraceae > JABMQB01. The sequence goes on along the minus strand of JAFGGF010000162.1, from coordinate 696 downwards.
GCTAAGCCCGGTTGATGTGGTAAAATATTCGGCCGCATATGCTGAGTGGTGTAAAAAAACCTGTGCAAAACAAAACCCCACTGTTGTAGTTGGGCGCGATGCGCGGATTTCAGGTGAAATGATATCAAACCTGGTAATTTCAACCTTAAACGGGATGGGGTGCAATGTGGTTAACATAGGGCTGGCAACCACGCCAACCACCGAAATAGCCGTGCCGGAAGAAAAAGCCGATGGCGGGATTATCCTAACAGCCAGCCACAATCCAAAACAATGGAACGCATTAAAACTGCTTAATTCCGGTGGTGAATTCCTGAATGCAGATGAAGGCGCCGAAATTCTGAAAATAGCTGAAAAAGAAGATTTTAATTTTGCCGAGGTGGATTCGCTTGGAAAAACCATTGAAAAAGATTATACAAAGATCCACATTCAAAAGGTGCTGGATTTAAAACTGGTTGATGCAACAGCCATAAAATCTGCCGGATTTAAAGTCGCTGTTGATGCAGTGAATTCGGTAGGCAGTATTGTTTTGCCTCCATTACTCAAAGAACTTGGTGTTGCCGAAATTGTTAAGATCAACTGTGAGGCAACCGGGCATTTTGCACATACACCTGAACCCATTCCTGAAAATCTGGTTGAAACGGCAAAAATCATCCATGATAAAAAAGTGGATGTGGGTTTTGTGGTCGATCCCGATGT
>JAFGGF010000161.1 GCA_016930735.1 Prolixibacteraceae bacterium | reverse complement strand
TGACCTGAATATTCTCGCTGAAGTAGTTAAAAAGGAGAACGAACTTCCGTTGGTTCTAAAAGATGCCTGAGTGTTGTACGTGCCTTCGTTATTTCCATAAGGCATATTCACATCCGTAACACGATTCCATTGCATTCCTCCATTGGTGGTAGTATAAATTTCAAAATTAGGTATCGCATCTCCAACGGTAATGCCTTGGTTCTCGTTCCAAAAATGAATAAAGTTGGGAAATGAGGAGCTTTGGTTAAATGCCGTCTCTTGCCTTGTCCATGTTTTACAGGTATCGGTTGTCATATAAATTCCTTTATCATTGCTTGAAGAAAGAATGTAATATGCCTTTGATGGACTAATGGCACATATTCCACCTGCAGCATTTAAAAAACCTGGAATTACAGGCAAAGCCTTTGATTTCCATGAACTGCCGCTATCATTAGTTATCGAAATACTATCAGCACCTGCATCTCTTACCCAAACAACACTATCATTGACAACACTTATTTCGCTAGCCCATGAGGCTTGACCAAATTTCGATGGATTCCATTTTGCCCGCATATCTGTTGGTATGCAGCCTTCATATTCAAAAGCACCTATATCAGGAGTATTTAAACGAGTGTGGCCTCTTTGATCGAATTCGGGTGCACCATTGCCGCTGGAAGGCAACGCGTCTATTGCCAGGCCTGCTGCATCCAGGGCAATTACCGGGATCCAGAAGTTTGTATCTAATCCTACATATTTATTGAAACCGATAAGATTAATACCAGGATTAACATCGAAAATGTCGGTAGGAGTAGCTCCATCACTTATAGAAATAGTTTGATCGAAAATATTATAGCCACCTGAATTAAAGTTGCTATTAACATCTCCTGCTAAATCCCGGTTATCATTATGATAAAAAATAGAATTTTTTATCAATAGATTTGAATTAATCAATATAATAGTAGAAGTAGTTTTTGTTACCGAACCATAATCCGGAGCAGGTTTAAAATAAGTGTAAGAATTAGTATGTTCGCAGAATGTACAATTTGTAATATCCAGATTTCCGTTTTGCGAGTAAATTGCTGAACCCCTGCCAATATAAGGGTGATCTATTGAAAAAGAATTCTCAATAGAATTATCATAAAATGTACAATTTATCAGGTTCAGATCTCCTGACATCTGATATATGGCACCTCCGTTTCCATTATATACAGGGCCTCCCGCAGTAAGACCAGAAAATGTACTGTTCGAAATGTTTATCACACCACCATAATTTGCAATTGCACCACCATTCTGACCATAGCGAATTACCGGATAATATTGTACATTCCCCCCAAATGCACCATATCTCTTGAAATAGCAAGAAGTAATATTAACGTTTGAATTTGTATTACTTATTAGTAAAACGCCACCATCGGTATCGTATGATACTGTATCACCTATGAGAAAACCTGTTTTAAATAAATTACAGCTCTCAAAATTAACAGTAATTGGTAAATCACCTGTAATTTCAAAGATTCTTGGAAAAATTCCGTTTACACCTCTCCCGCATATAACCAAATTTGGATTTCCTTTGATAGTTAGTGACTTGTTAATGTTTATCTGAACTCCTAAAATAATCTCCGTAAGTCCCTGGTCAAAAATGATAGTATCTCCGCTCGGTACATTTTTTATTGCTTCTCGCAGAGAACCTGCAATACTATCAGTACTCGTTGTTACAATAATTGAATGGGAAAATCCCTTGATTGAAACAATCATCAAAATAATTGTCATTAACAATAATTTCAGTTTTTTCATTTCGATTTAATTTTTATCAGTTTTTAATAACCGCTAATGGCTTGCGGTATGATAAGTAAGGGATTGCGGGCTTTTTTCCTATCAAGGTGCTGGAAAAGTTAAAGCGGGCTACATACCTTTGCATACCACTGAAACCCTTATTTGCTATATCGCGCTTTATATTAGCCTGAGTTTATAAATTTTAAAGGATTAAATATACTATAGATGCTTGATATTCTTTTCTTTTTGATCCTTTTCTTTTCTTGTTAGTTATTAACTTATTAATTATTGAAAAAAGGAATGGGGGCGACTTTTATACCAGACACAGCGCAGCGATTGCAAAGGGTGCCCCATAAAAAAGCAATGTATTGGAAAAAGCTTTGAAGAACGGATTGGCATTATACCATATTTAGATGAATATACCTGGAACAATAATCGTGTCAACAGCAAATTTAGGGGTTATATGTATGGTAAGCGACAAGCAACAGCAGAGCCGGTTTGGGGGACATTAATACAGTTTATGGGGCTACGAAAATCAATACCATCGGGATAGCCCGGCAAATAAAGTTATGCATATGGCAGCCTGTGCCAATAACCTCAAAAAGTACATCAATTTTATTAAAAAAGGGTATTAAAACAAAAACAGCGGAGGTAAAATCTGCTTTAGCCAGTTTTTTTTCTTATTAAAAATAATATATTTTCTCAGTATGGTTGTGTAATTGCATAACGAAAGACTGTTGTACTTTTCATATCAATCCAACCAAACAATTCCTTTTCATTAATTGTGATTTTAACACCTATGTAGATATCCTGATTTGACATCCATTCCCCACGACTTTTGGTAGTTGTGACCGGCTCCAGTGGACTACTGTACCATTCAGTTGTCTGCTGTTTCGCAAAAAGATATGTTTTGGAATTCATCCAATTGCTGTTAACCCCAATAGTATCATTTTCCAACAGTGCTTCTGCAAAATATATCTCACCCCAGGGAGAAGTAATTGTTGAGAAATATATCGAATTATTTCCATAGGGTATAATACATAAATACCAATAAACATGATTGAGGGAATGATCATTAATATAATACAGATAAAAATCATTGATACTATCGTTATTCATATCAAGGTTTAAACAAGCCTTATAGGTTTCATCACAGTCGCCAAGTTTTTCATCCGGTTCAAAATCAACATATTTTATTCCTTCGCCTTCGGTTTGCCCGGCAATGATGAAAGAAGGGTATTCTATGACGATTTCTTTTTCACATGAAATTAATATTGATGCAAATAATATAAAAAGAAATATCTTTTTCATGATATATTTTCTATAGCATTTTCTTTTAAAATAGGCAACAACGGCAGTCTATCTAAAAACCCCTTTCCAGACAGGCAGGGTTAAGCATTTTTAAATCCATATGCAAAATTCGTATTCATTAAAACATAAATTTGGGTTAACCTGCCTTTCCATTGGAATGGGTTATTATTGCCGTTATAAGGGTAAATTTAGTAAAAATACGTTCATAAACAGCTTTCCAATAGGCTATTAATTTGTTAGCCCCAATAATATTAACCAGGCGTCTTAGGCAATTTATGTAAATAGTAACATGTAAAAGGTAAAAAAGTAAATGAAAAGCATTGAATTAACTTATAACTTGAGACTTGCAGCTTTTGACTAGTAGCTTGGCTTTCCTGCAAAAACATACCCCTGAAGGAGGGGAAAAGTCCCTTACCTCCAGGGGAAAAAAGGAAGTTTAAGTTAAGGTTGCTAATCTAAATTACTAACAAAACATCCTCTGTATTGAATCCCAATTCAATTCCAGTTTAATTCCCGTCAACCAGGTATTTTTTTAACACATTGGTTTTCGGATTTTTTAATATTTTCTCAGGGTGGCCCTGCTCAATAATTTCACCGTAGTACATAAATACAACATGGTCGGCCAGGCGCAATGCCTGCCTGAGCACATGGGTCACCAATATGATGGTATAATGTTGTTTCAGCTCTTTAAACAGGTTTTCAATAATTTTTGTCGAGATCGGGTCCAGTGCCGATGTAGGTTCGTCAGCAAGGATAATGGTTGGTTTTACTGCCAGCCCACGTGCAAGGCAAAGCCGCTGCTGCTGACCGATCGACAAAGAAGTGGCAGGATTTTTTAAACGGCCTTTTACTTCATCCCACAACCCTACCCTTTTCAGGTTTGTTTCCACGTTATACGAAATCAGCTTTTTTGAACGGATACCTTTCAGTTTTAACCCGTAAGCAACATTTTTATAAATGGAAACCGGCAGGGGGAAAGGCCTTTGTGAAAGCAGGCCCATTTTCTGCCTCATAGCTGCCAGGTTATTGTTTGCTTTCATAATATCCTGCCCATCGATCAGGATCTGCCCCGAAACTTTTAATTCTTTGTGGAGGTCGGTCAGCCGGTTGAGACTTTTCAGCAAAGTGGTTTTTCCGCAACCCGAAGGTCCCAGCAATACAACAATCTGATTTTTGGGAATTTCAAGGTTAATATTTTTCAGGATCTTCCCTTCCCTGGTTTCGACATTTAAATCCCGGATTTTAATGATCGGATTTTCCTTCACTGCCGATTTCATCTCAACTTTATTTTGTAAAACAACTTCACCGGGAGGAAATACTGACTGGTTTGTAAATGCCATGACGTTCATTTAATAATGTTTTTAGAATAACGTTTCGAAAGGAATCGTGCCGAAACACTGATGATCAGAATAATAAAAGTAAGGATAACTGCAGCCGCATAGGCCCGTTGCCTTACTTCCTCGATAGGTGAACTAAGCTGGAAAAATATGGAAAGGGGCAATGTTGCTACCGGTTCATCAAGGGTGACCGGTATATTGTCGGTATAACCTGCTGTAAAAAGCACTGAGGCAGCATCGCCGATTCCACGCCCGAATGCCAGGAGCAGCGCAGTGATAAATCCTGCAAATCCCTGTTTAAACAATACTTTCAATGCTGTTTCAGTTTTAGTTGAACCTAATGAATATGAGGCTTCCTGAAGTTCAACCGGTATTGTTTTTAATACTTCGTCGAAAGCCCTGACCAAAATCGGGGTGATGAGAAGGGCAACAGTGATTATTCCGGCTAAAAGGGAAGCATTCAGCCCGAGGAACAACATCACGGCAAAACCAAAAGCCCCGTAAACAATCGATGGTATCCCCCAGAGTGCATCGAGCAGATAACGGATGATGTTTTGTGTGTGTTTTAACCTGATAAGCTGAACATTTATAAACAAGGCAGCAGGAAGCCCGATAATAACTGCAAGGATTGTAGCACCTACAGAAAGGTAAAATGAACCAACAACCGCATTGAGAATCCCCCCTCCACCGCCAAAATAATATCCGCCCTCAGGCAATGAAAAAACAATTTCCCATGATAATGAACCTATCCCCTTTTTAAAAATAACAACCAACAGATAAAGTAATATCAGCACGACCGAAAATGCGGCTGCAAAGGAAATGCCCCTGAATATCCATTCTTCGATTTTTTTCCAGCGGTTCATATCTTTTCTGTTTTATGGATAAAATACCGGAAGAACAGGTTGATGAGCAATATCACCACAAATAACAGCAATGCTGCAAACATCAGTGCTGAGTCATAATCCGGGATCGACATCATTTCTCCGTAATTGTTGGCAATCAGTGCCGGAAGCGGATACCCGGCTTCAAAGGGAGAAATACTGATATTCAGGGTATTCCCTACAACCATTAAAACAGCAATGGTTTCGCCAAAGGCTTTGGCAATGCCCAATCCGAATGCTGAGATGATCCCGGGGAAACCTTTCCTGATCACAACATGTTTTACCATTTCCCACCGGGTAGCTCCAAGAGCCAGCGAAGCTTCTTTCATGCCAACAGGAATGGTGTGAAAAACCTCGATAAGCATATTCAGCATATATGGAATGCACATAATAGCCAGGACAATCCCTCCCGAAAGCAAACTGTATCCTGAACTGTTTGCCCCGAAAAATGGGGCAACATGGTCTGATATGACCGGAACTATAACCAGTATGCCCCAAACGCCATAAACAACCGACGGGATCCCTGCAAGAATGTCGATTACCGGAAGAGTAAAATTTAACAATCGTTGGTTGCCGAATTGTGTAAGGTAAACGGCTGCAAACAAACAAAGGGGTGCTGATATGATAAATGACAAAACTGTAACATAAATTGAACTGTAAATAAACGGTAAAAAGCCAAATTCGCCTTTCATGGGAAACCATTTCCCTGAAAAAACCAGGTCTGTAAACGAATGATCATGAAAAAGCGGGGCAGCTTTCCAATACAGGCCAATACCTGTCAGGACGGGGATGCTGAGCAAAATATAGAGCCCTCCCCTCATCCAGATATTAACCATAATATCAGTCAACTTCCTTTTATCGTTCATCAATGGTTCAGTTTAAATTTTACTGATTCAGTTTGAAAACCTGCTCATCCAGTTTTGAGGATGTCAGGGGAACATAACCTGCTTCAGGCACAAATTGCTGCCCTGTTGTAACTACCCATTTTAAAAAATCGAGTGTTGCTTTTTTTACGGGTTTGCCTTTCGAAACGAGGTAAAGCTCACGTGCTGGTGGCGAAGGATATTTCCCTTCGGCAATAGCAGCCAGTATTTGTTCAAAAGTATCGTAAAAGGACTCTTCATCATCTATTTTCCCGTTTTCGTTTACATCGACCGGAATTACTTCAATTCCCAAATTCTTATTTCCTGTTTTAATATCATACAGATAAATAGTGTTATTAAAACCAACGCCTTTAACGTCTTTTACCACGGCATCTGCCAGTCCGGGATCGCCAAATACTCCAACCCCCTTCAGGTCTTCCTGTGTCCCTCCAAGGTATTCAGCCCAGGTTCCGGCAGCGCCACAAGCATCTGAACGGGTAAAAACACTGATAGGCTGATTAATAGTTATTCCGGGAATCTGATCCCAGTTTGAATATTTCCCTTCAATATACAAGTCCCTGAATTCATTACGGGTGAGTCCCCTGTTTTTCAGGGTTTCAACCACCGGATTTGTTGCATTGACTGTTGGAATAACTGCATCCTTTGTAACAGCAACCCACCACACCCCCTTGTCAATTTCAGCCGGGGCAATTGCACGTGAGAACATGCCAAGGTCAACGGTTCCTGATAATGCATCGGCCATGCCCTTTCCAGCACCACCAGCTGAAATATTAAACCTGATTTCCGGATTTTCCTTCTTATATTCCTCGCTCCATTTCACAACGAGTGGGTATAAGGCAAATGCCCCTGAAAGGCTTATAGTTTGTTCTTTTTTCTTCGTGGAACTGCAAGCTGTTAATAAAACAGCACCAGCTAAAAACAGAATAATCGTTGTTGCTCTCATATTCATCGGTTTAATGGTTTTCATTTTAATCCAGCCTGAAACAGTACCGGAGTAACTGTAAGCTGCATATAAAAAAATTGTGAAAATTTACTGTTGGGGACACCCTGTACTGTTTCTAAAGCAGCAGTCGGGAGAAAAAACAAATACCCGCATTCAAGTGCACCCCATTCTGAAAATTTATATTTTAGAACAAGGTCGTTCTCGTATCCCAGATTTTTATTGTCAGGTGTATTTTCATTGGTTTGTGCGAGCCGGAAGTAATGTCCTGTATTCCTCAGGCTGGTTTTACCTGAAAATTTTATGTCAAAAAAGAAATAATAATCAGCCAATCCTCCTTCCCTTGTTTGTGAATTGAAACTGGTGAAATAGTCCATACCTCCATAAACACGGTGCCGGGCGCCGTACAGTACATCAAAAAGATGATCTCTTTTCATTTGTGTATTGGTGATTTTATTTCCCGAAAGGTAACTTAGCCCAAGCCCGGAAGTCAATTTCCCGGTTTTAAGGGCTGTTTCAAAATCGGCTAACGTGGCACTTACCTTTTGCCCTGAATTATTTTTCCCGAATTGATAGTAAATATTCCCTGAAAAAGTAAAATCACCCTGAATACAGGTAGTGAATAATCCTGCTGTTTGCCTGAAATACAGCTTGTTTTCAGTTTCTGATCCGGTAACACCTGAAACAATATGCGAAACAGAAAAATCCCAGTTTTCCGAAAGTTCGTGCTGAGCCCAGAGAAAGTTCAAAGATTTAATACGTTTGGGATCGTAAAAATTATCCGATGAATTTTCGCCTGTCGAGTTCCAACTGCTTCCAATATGTATTTTCCAGTTTTCCGGATTCCATTTAAAAACAACTGCATCATAAGCTATTCCGTTCTGATTCCAGTTCCGGGCTGCCAGAATCCGCTGATTGTCGTAAACAAGTTGCTGCCTGCCAACTGAAAGCCATACTTTTTTGCCGGTTTTAAGCTGTATGAAAGCTTCAAACAGATCAAGCGAGGCATTGTCTCCGAAAACGCCCGTTGAACTGCTCAGTTGTTCATCGCCCCAGACCCTGACATCCTGCGGGGTAAATTTCAATTTTAACAGGTCGTTTTCATATCCGATTGAAAATCGGGTACGTTGCGAAATAAATGCAGCCGGTGTTGAACCTTCAGTTACCAATTTTTTATAACCATCGCGGAATTCAAACCGGTTCCGGTATTGTGCGTCGACTGTAAACTGGGCGTAAAGATTCCCGGTAAAAAATACCAGGATTATGAATAAAATAAAAGCGGGTTTCGACATTTTTAAAGTTATCTGATTTTGCCGGCGAGGTAGTTTTAAAGCTTGCCTGATAATATTGTACATATTTGCAAAAATTTACTGCAATACAAAAATATCAGACAGCAAATTCTCTGAAACAGTCAAAAAACGTAATTTTTCCAATACGCTTTTTAACGTATGCAAACTTTGATTTGAATAAAGAAAATTCTTAAAGTTGACTATCCCCGTGGCAAGCCAAGGAGTATTTCGCCAACTTTATTTCAGCATATGCTGAAAACCGAACTTTCATTATTTCACCCCTCTATCAGCCATCCGGCTGACATCTCCCCTGAAAATCAGGGGGAGAGAATAAGGTAACCTCGCGGTAAACCACGAGGAATTTTATGATTAAATTTCCAGAAAACCGTTTTTTATAGCATAAATTACCAGGTTGGCAGTATTTTTCGACTGGGTTTTTAGTAACAGGTTTTCGCGGTGTTTATCCACGGTGCGTTTACTGACAACCAGCCGGCCGGCTATTTCATTGTTTGTAAATCCTTTGCAGATCAGCAACAGGACTTCCACTTCCCGATCAGTCAATTCTGAGTCAAACAAATTGGAATTACTTTTCTGGGGGTATTTTAGAATATCCTGTAAAATCTCGATCGATATATAACTTTTATCGTTGTTAACATCGGTTATCGCTTTTTCAACTTCCTGAAAATTGGAATTTTTTAACAGGAAACCACAGGCCCCTGCTTCAATCATACTTAGATAGTAATTCTTATCGGAATACATGGAAAGAGCAATTATTTTTAGGTCGGGATGTATCTCTTTTGCTTTTTTTGCTGCTTCAATCCCGTTCATAACCGGCATTTCAATATCAAGCAAAACTATGTCTGCCTGGTGGTCCGTTAATCCCCTGATAAATTCCTCGCCATTACTGGCCTCATAAATTTTCCCGATAAATTCAAGATTTGAAAGCAACAGTTTTAATCCTTCCCTGAAAAGTGAATGATCATCAACAATGAAAATATCAGTCTTTTCCATTTGTATTCAGATTTGAAGGAAAATAAAGTTCTATTGAAAAACCGTGGCCCGGAGCTGTTGTAATTGTATAATATCCATTGAGCGATTTCACCCTGGAGGAAATATTATTCAAACCCATTCCAATACTTTTATTTTCATCCGTATCGGGACTGTATTCAAAGCCATCACCGTCATCCATATACCGTATCAGAATATAAGATTCTTCTTTTTTGATTTCCAGATATATTTTTTGCGGATTGGCATGAGTAAAACTGTTATTCATCAGTTCAGAAATAATCCTGTAAAAATTGATGGTCATTTCTTTGCTCAATTGCTTATCATCCATTTGAAAATCAAATTCATAGCCAATATTTTTTTGTGGCAGAAGCTGTGAAGCAAGGTTGTCGAGGGCCTGATTAAGGCCAAAGTTTATCAGCAGGTGAGGGCTCAGATTATTGGCAATTTCTTTCAAAGTAAAAATTGAATTACTTGCTGAATTATAAGCCGATTCAATAATTTTTTTATTCATTTCCGACAAACTTTTCCTGTCGATTGCACTCAGAGCCATTTTTATGGATGACAAAACCGGTCCCATTCCGTCATGCAGTTCCCGGGCAAAAGTCTGCCTCGCTTTCTCTTCTGTATTAATTATCGCCGACAACACTTTCTTTTCGTTATCCTTCCTTAACTGCTCAATCTGGTTTTGAAGGTTAAAAATCTTTTTTATAAAAATAACTCCTACAAACAGTAAAACAGAAATAAAAATCCCTATCCAACTATTCACTTCTTCTTTCTGATAAAGGCTTGTCTCCCAGAAAAGAGAAGAAAAATCGGACAAGCGCCTTAGTGCCATTAAAAGGAACCCGGAGGAAATTAATATCCAGGAAATATTATAACGTGTCTTTCTGATTAAACTGATCGCGAAAACGGTTGCACCAACCTGGAACAGCATGGATAAAAGCAAAGCGATTTTAAGTGTAGTCATTGTTGAAGCGGTTGTTTTATGTATTCAAAGGTAATGGCTATTATTTTATTTCAGAAGTTTTTTAAAACTTTCCACAGGAATATTATTATTTCTGTTTTTTAAAAATATTTTCATTCACTTCTATCCGGAATTAACCAGGCAAACACCTCATTTAAAGCATTGTTTATCGCAATCACTTGTATGTTTACCTTCTTTAAATTAAGTTTGAAAAAAATTCAGGTATAAAATGGCAGAAAATCAGCTACCCATTTTTTTCAGGCACCGTTTTTTATGGCACATCCTTTTCTGGATAGTCATATTTTTAACCTACTGGCTTATGTATGCCGGGTATATGGAGTATTACTATGTGGAATTTATGTGGGGCCTTACATTATTGCCTGCAAGGATTATTGCTGCTTATACATTTATTTATTTAATTCTTCCTTTTGCAATTGACAAAAAACGGTTTATAACTTTCGGAATTTTAACATTAATTCATTCTTTCCTTTACGGATTTTTCATCTGGGCAACATATCACTACGCCAATCTTTTCCCTGAGATGGTGGATTTATCAAAAATGCCGTTGTTCGATGTACCCCACATTCTGAACAAACTGGCATCGAATTATGGGATACCGGCAATAGCAGCAGCCTTGGTGATTTTTAAAAAATGGTACTCTGACGAACAAAACAATAAAAAGCTGGTGGAAGAAAAAATGGCAGCCGAATTGAATTTCCTAAAATCACAGGTACATCCGCATTTTCTTTTTAACACGTTAAATAACCTTTATGCACTTACCCTGATCAAGTCGGATAAAACACCTGATATTGTGCTGAAGCTGTCGGATTTGCTGGATTATATGATTTATAAAAGCAATGATGAATTTGTTCCGTTAACAAAAGAACTTGAAATCATTCAGGGATATATTGAACTTGAAAGGATGCGTTATAATGAGCGGCTCGACCTTCAATATGAAATAAAGGGTAATGCAGAAGGATATGAGATAGCCCCGCTTATCCTGCTTCCTTTTATTGAAAACTGTTTCAAACATGGTGCAAGCAACGACCGCTCCAAACCTGGCATCCGGATACTATTGGAAATTGAACCTGCTTACCTGAAACTGAGTGCTGTAAATACAATTCCTCAGGAAAAGAAAAACGATGAATCGCAAAGTGAAGGCATCGGTTTAAACAATGTAAAAAGAAGGCTGGAACTGATTTATCCTAACCGACACAAGCTTAATATTATACAGGAAGAAAAAACTTTCAGTGTGGAATTGAAGATATTCAGTGAAAAATAACAGGCTATGGAAACCAAAGCAAAATGTCTGATTGTGGATGACGAACCTCTGGCCATTGAGGTACTCAAATCGCATCTTGGTAAATTAAAATCAATTGAAATAGCAGGCACTGCAGCGGATGCCATCGAAGCTTTTGATTTCCTGAATAACCATAGGGTTGACCTGATGTTCCTCGATATTCACATGCCGGAAATGAAGGGGACTGAATTAATAAAATCGCTTAAAAATCCGCCTGCGGTGATCCTTACAACCGCTCACAGGCAATATGCACTCGAAGGGTATGATCTGAATGTGCTCGACTATTTGCTGAAACCAGTTTCATTTGAGCGTTTTATGCAGGCAATTGAAAAATTTTTTACCACTTTTAATCACGAATCAGAAGTTTTTTTACATAATCAGGGAACAAACGAAGAATTTCTTTATCTGCGGGAAAAAAATGTAATTCATAAAATCCCCCTTTCAGAAATTATGTATGCCGAAAGCATGGGAGATAATTTAATTATTCATACTCCTGAAAGAGTTATAAACAGCCGGTGCACGATTACATCGATAGAAACCCTGTTATCGGAAAACGGATTTATCAGGATCCACCGGTCCTTTATAGTTTCAATAAAACGAATAACAAGTTTCAGCCCGGTAAGTGTATTTATCGGGAAAAAAGAATTTCCCATTGGCATCAGTTATAAAAAAGTTGTATTTAATAAATTAAATTACGATGGATTTTTGAATAAGTAGCCGATATGCGCTAAGCGGTTCAAAACCGCCAAGCGCATCAATCATTTGCGGATTATTTTAATTCCCTTCAATTTCCTGAATTAATCGTAAAGCTTCATCACGTATGGGTTTGTACTTATTATACCAGATAATTAAGCCAATTAATAAGCCAATTATAATTAGTCCCCAGAAAAATACCTGGCTTATAAAAACGGAGGATTCATCTTTCCAGTCGAAAATCAAACCAACATCCATGATTATTAATGCAACAAAACTCCACCCGGTATATTTCTGAAATGGCCTGTACCTTTCGGCAGCGTTCTTCAGCATTTGAATTGTTGGTAATGAATAGTCGACATATTTGTATTTTTTATAGTAATGCCTGAATAATAGTATAAAAATGAAAAATGAAATAATAAAAAGGCCTCCCCCAATCAACTCATTAATATTCTTTTCATCTGTGTATTCCCAAATAGTCATCATTGCGTAAAGCGGGATCAGAATGAAGTAGATGATTTGAACTGCCCTGCTTAAAGAAGCATAATTCAGATCTTTTACTTTCAGCTTTCTTACCAATTGGTCAAGGTTTGTATTTTCATTTTTCCTGTAATTTGTTTCCATAGTTTTACCCATTTAATTTATCTTTTAACTGTTGTTTAATACGGTGGATTTTCACCTTTACATTTGGCTCGGTAATCCCTATTACATCAGCAACTTCTTTCATTGAAAGCCCTTCAAGCATTAGCGAGATCAAAGCTTTGTCGATTATAGACAGCTGGTTCAGTTCAACCTTAAGTTTATCCAACCGGGTTTCTTCCTCCAGCTTTTCTTTCAGGTTTTCATCATCGAGGAAAGAATTCAGATTTTTTGTATCACTATTCACAATAAGTTTCATGTGCCTGAAAGCCTTCCCTGTGAATGTCAGCGAAGTATTTACAGCAACCCGGTAAACCCACGTACTTATTGCCGAATCGCCTCTGAAATTATCAAGGCTTTTCCAGATATTTACCAATACTTCCTGATACATATCTTTCTGGTCTTCAGGATTTGAATTGTAATACCTGCAAATGCTTCTGATCCTTTCGCTGTTTTCGGATACTATGGCATTAAATTTTTCTTCTTTTTTCAATTTCTCTTGTTTTTCATTTAGTAAAGAAAAAAAAAGTTAGTTACATATTTTTTGAAAAAATACTGCAAAAATCAGGCACTCACAGCGCCACAAGCCCCGAAGGGGCATCACCTCAATAACCCCGGATATAGTCCGGGGCTGAACCAGCTATGAAGTAGCTCCCAGCCCTGAAAGGGCATCATTTCAACCACTCCTTATAAAATTCACAACCCGAAAAATTC
>JAFGGF010000160.1 GCA_016930735.1 Prolixibacteraceae bacterium | reverse complement strand
TTCAATATTATCCCTGCTTTATAAATTGATTTAAAAATGATTTATTTGTAACATTGTACCAAATATTCAGAATTTAAAAAGTGGGGATACCAGGGAATTTTTATAAAAGTGAATTTGTGAAAATGTGGATAGTTCTTATCCTGTTAATTACTCCTTTATTCGCAAAATCGGTAAATTCTGAATTAAACTTCGATATGTTTACCCAGGAAGACGGATTGCCAAATAACCAGATCCAATGTATCTTTCAGGATAAAAAAGGATGGATGTGGCTGGGAACCAGCCAGGGTTTAAGCAGGTTCGACGGGTACAGGTTTGTAAATTTCCTAAGCGACCCCGATGATTCAACAAGCTTAAACGGAAACCTTGTCAGGGTCATTTTTGAAGACAGCAAAGGGCAACTCTGGATCGGGACAGAACTCGGAGGATTAAACCTGTTTAACAGGGAAAAGGAAAACTTCAGCCACCCTTTTAAAAACAACAGTGAATTCAAATTCCGGGAGGTTTCAATTAATACAATACAGGAAGATATGTTGGGTAATTTATGGTTAGGTACCGATAATAATATCCTTAAAATTGATACTTCCGGAAATCTGAAAGCTTTGAATCTTATGATAAAAGGTTCACAAACTTCATTTTCCGGGAATTTTGTAAGGAACCTGAAATTTGACAAAAACGGATTGCTTTGGATTGGAACAAACGATGGTATTTTTACTTACGACCACCTGTCAAATGAAATTGAACCATTTCCTATTCCCTTTGAAGAAAACCAGAATAAAGAAATCTGGGAAATTTTTCTTGATGATGATGGATCAATCTGGATTGGCACTTACTCAAAGGGGATTTTTATTATCAATCCTGATACGAAAGAAATAAAAAACCTGGCACTGAATCCATATATTGACAGGACAGAAACAGTGAGGACTATTTCAAAGGGAATATTAGGGGACTACTGGATTGGCACCAGAGGTGGTTTGTATAAATATTCGAAAAAAGATGGTGCCGAATTTTACAACCACAACGAACTTGACCTGACCAGCCTGAGCAACAATTCCGTTTGGGATATATTTCATGATTCGAAAGGAGAAACATGGATTGGCACACGGGGCGGGCTTAATCTGCTTGCGCGAAGCAAACAGGTTTTTCATAAATTCAGTGCCATGCCTGATGATAATAACTTTCTTAACAGCAGTATAATTTATGCTATATGGATTGACAATGAGGGGAATATTTATGTTGGCACAGAAGATGGCGGAGTTAATATTTATAATCCAACTACCGGAAAATACAATTATTTAACGGCTGAAGGCCAAAGTCCGTTTGCACTCTCACAAAATTGTATTAAGGCCTTTTTGGATGACGGGAAAGGGAATCTATGGATTGGCACCTTTTTGGGGGGTATAGATATTTTAAACCTGAAAACCAGTCATATAACAAATTACAGCCATGATCCTGGAAACAACAGCAGCCTTTCCGACAACAGGGTATGGGATTTTACCATGGATAAAAGTGGCCAGATATGGATTGCCACAACAAAGGGAGTCGACAGGTTTGATCCGAAAAACAATTCATTTATTCATTATCCTCAGATTTTTGGCGTTGAACAGGTTGCCTGGATTGATTCTGACTCGGATAATAATATTTGGATCGGGGCAATCGATGAGATTATTATATATAATCAATCCAGTAAACAGATAACAAGGTTTAAAGAACGGTCAAGGTCATTTTTTGAAGATCATAAAAACAGGTACTGGATTACAACCTTCGATCGTGGAATTGCCATCTATTCAAAATCGGAGGGTCCGCTGAAATATTATAATGAAGATGACGGATTGGCAAACAACCAGTCACTCTGTATACTAGAAGACAATGATTACAACCTGTGGATCAGTACAAACAATGGCTTGTCAAAATTTAATCCAGAACTTGAATCGTTTCAGAATTTTACATATAACGACGGACTTCAAAACAACCAGTTTTGTTACCTGTCAAGTTATAAAGCCAAATCAGGAGAACTGCTTTTTGGGAGCATCTCGGGATTTAATGTTTTTAATCCGGAAGAAATAGTCCCATATAATACAAACGTCCCCATCGTACTTACCGACTTAAAGATTTTTAATAAATCAGTTGAAATCGGGGATGATAAAAAATCAGTATTGACAAAAAGTATTTCCGAAACCAATGAACTTACCCTTGATTTTAGCCAGAATGTTTTTACCATTGAATTTGCTGCCCTGAATTATGTGAACAGCGAAAATAATTTGTATTCATATTATCTCGAAGGGTTTGACCGGGACTGGAACGAACCAAGCAATATAAGAACGGCTACATATACAAATCTGAATCCCGACGAATATATACTTCATATAAAACTGGTAAATCCGGGAACACCTGCTGAAAGCCCTGAACTCCAGTTGAAAATAAATATTACGCCACCTTTCTGGAAAACAACACTGTTCAGAATACTGATAATTTTATCAATTATTCTTTTAATTTATACACTGGTAAAATTTATTATCAATCGTGAAAAAATTAAAAATGACCTGATCCTTGAAAGGACTAATGCAAGAAAACTGCACGAATTGGATATGCTGAAATTAAGGTTTTTTACAAATATTTCGCATGAAATAAGAACCCCTTTAACCCTTATTATCGGTCCGATTGAAAAAATGTTGACAAAAAAAATCAACCCTGAAGAAATTCCCGATCACTTAAAATTAGTTCATCGTAATGCTAAACAACTTGACAGGCTGATTAACCAGTTGCTTGATTTCAGGAAGCTGGAATCAGGAAATCTTAAACTGAACCTTACACAATCTGATATTGTAAGCTTTGTTTCAGAAATAGTACATTCTTTTGATGAATTTGCAAAAGAAAAAGAAATTACTCTTAGTTTTAATACACTCAAGAAAAACCTTGTCACCATTTTTGATCCCGATAAAGTTGAAAAAATACTGAACAACCTGTTATCCAATGCATTCAAATTTACAGGTTCAGGAGGAAAAATAACAGTTAACCTTTCACTCGTTTTTGATTCGGATGATGAAGACTATGAACATAGCCAGGCCGAAAGGCAATTTATAGAATTAACCGTAAAAGATACCGGGCAGGGGATTAAAAGTAAAAACCTCGATAAAATATTTAACCGCTTTTTCCAAACCGGGAAAGAAAATGACAATCCCGGAACCGGGATAGGGCTTGCCCTGGTTAAAGAATTAGTTAAACTTCATAAAGGAGATATTTTTGTTACCAGTAAACCAGGCAAAGGTTCCAAATTTACTATCCGAATCCCGTATGAAACCAGTTTGCAGGAAATGCAGTCAACGCAGACCGATGATGAGGAAAGTGCAGTTTATGAGAAAGACAATTCCGCTCAAAATGAGAATTCCGATATTTTTCAATCAAAAATAATGCTAATTGTTGAAGACAATCCGGATGTACGGTTTTTTATAAAAAGCCATTTTAACGGAGTTTATAAAATCCTTGAAGCAAAAAACGGGCAGGACGGTTGGGAAAAAGCTTTGCAAATAATTCCTGATGTCATTATCAGTGATATTATGATGCCCGATGTTGACGGATATGAATTTTGTAAAAAGATAAAAAAGGATGAACGAACCTCACACATACCGATATTGCTTATAACTGCCTTACATTCAAAAGAACATGAGTTAAAGGGATTGTCATACGGTGCCGATGATTACATTACAAAACCTTTTGACATACAGGTTTTACAGGCAAAAGTTGAAAATATGCTGTCAATCAGGGAATCGTTAAAAGAAAAATTTACAAATACTGTAATCCTTGAACCTAAAAATGTTGTAATATCTTCTCCCGATGAAAGGTTTTTGCAAAAAGTAATAGAAATTGTTGAAAATAATATTTCATACAGTGAACTTGATATTGAACAATTTGCCTTAAAAGTTGGTGTAAGCCGGATGCAATTATACAGGAAACTTCATGCACTTACCGACATGACGGTAAAAGAATTTATCCGGCACATCAGGTTAAAAAGAGCAACTCAATTGCTGGTTCAGAAAAAAATGAATATTTCGGAAATTGCATTTGCGGTTGGATTTAAAGACCTTTCTCATTTCAGAAAATGTTTTCGCCGTGAATTCGGTATGAGTGCAACTGAATACATTAATCAGCACGAAGATGGAAACTAAAATCAACTAAATATAAAAATCTGATAATCAATAACAACTATTCAATACAAAAAAAAATTCCTCATTTAACAAATTTATTTATACCTGCTTATTGGGAAATATTTCCCTCTTCGGGAAGTATGGCATTAGCATATGGGAAAATTTGAATAAGACCTTTAAACAGTAACTTATACCTTGCACTTGTATATTTTGTATTAATCTAACAATGGAAAAATCCAGACATAGCCTGAGGAAAATAAACAGGTTAATTATTGCCGTTGTAATTTTTCTGATAATAGCAATTTTAATACTAATTAAAATCAGCTTTTAATTAACACCATTCTGTTATGAGAATAAACAAATCAAAAATTATATATTTTATATTAATTATAATTATACCTGTAAATCTGTTTTCACAAAACAAGGCTGATCAAAATATTGGTTTAAAAATGGCCATAAAAATGGCAGATTCAGAAATGGCTTTATTCCCCGATTGTTCAACTGTTGATTTCGACCCTGCAGGAAAGTGGAATTATACTCCGGGATTAATCGCTACCGCGATGGTAGAATTGTGGAAACAAACCGGCGAAGAAAAATATTACGGATATGTAAAATCATATGCCGATAAATTCATTGATGAAAACGGGCAAATTGCCGGTTATAAAAAAAGTGATTTTAATATTGATAAAATAAATTCGGGGAAATTTCTATTCGACCTATTGAAAGTTACAGGGGATAAAAAATATGAAAAGGCCATATTTGTATTACGTGACCAGTTAAAAGACCAACCCCGGACATCGGAAGGAGGATTCTGGCATAAAAAACGTTACACTAACCAGATGTGGCTGGATGGTTTATATATGGGTGCACCGTTTTATGCAAGATTTGCAAAAGAATATGAACCGGAAGATTTCGACGATGTGATCAATCAATTCCTTATTGTACACAAACATACATATAATGAAAAGGCAGGATTAAACTACCATGGCTGGGATGAAAGTCGTGAACAAAAATGGGCCGACCCTGAAACCGGATGCTCTCCTCATTTTTGGGGAAGGGCTATGGGTTGGTATGCAATGGCCCTTGTTGATGTGCTCGATTATATCCCGGAAGAACATCAGGGAAGGGCAGAATTATTAAAAATTTTAAACCAGGTTGCCTCAGGCATTAAAAAATATCAGGATAAAAAAACCGGCCTTTGGTATCAGGTTTTGAACCTGCCTGACCGTGAAGGTAATTACCTGGAATCATCGGTTTCCTCCATGTTTGTTTATGCTATATCGAAAGCTGTAAGAATGGGCTATATTGGTAAAGATTATGGTGCGGTTGCTCAAAATGGATACAATGGGATAATTAAAAACTTTATAAAAAATAATAACAATAATACGATAAGCCTGACCACTACTTGTGCAGTTGCAGGCCTTGGAGGTGACCCATACAGGCCGGGAACCTTTGAATATTATGTTGGTGAACCTGTAAGGGATAACGACCCAAAAGGTGTAGGGCCTTTTATTCTTGCAAGTATCGAAATGGGACATATTAATCATTAGATAAACCTAAATAATAACAGTATGACAAAAATTATGGAAAAAGCGTTAAAACTGCAATGGTTGAAAATTCATCATATTGCAGTTTTATTTGTTTGTATGTTATTGATCCTTGCTTTTCCGGTTTATTCACAAACCGGAACGGTTACAGGAAAAATAACAGATTCAAAGACAGGTGAGGAATTACCAGGGGTAAATGTCGTAATAAAAGGAACAACGATTGGTGTTGTTACTGATATAAACGGCAATTACCGGATTGATATTTCTTCTGCCGACGCAGTATTACAATACACTTTTATTGGTTACACTATACAGGAAATACCTGTAAATGGCAGAAGTGAAATTAATGTTCAGTTAGTAACTTCAGTTACACAACTGGATGAAATTATTGCGGTAGGTTATGGTTCTGTTCCCAGAGCCAACTTAACGGGTTCAGTTTCAACAGTTTCAAGTGAAACCCTGAATAAAATTCCGGTTGCCGATGCAGCTGAAGCCATGAAAGGAAGGTTGCCGGGAGTAAACATCATCACTACCGATGGTTCTCCTGATGCCGAAATTGTAATCAGGGTTCGTGGTGGTGGTTCGGTAACCCAGGACAACTCTCCGTTATATGTTGTAGATGGATTTATAGTCGGCAGTATCCGTGATATACCTCCTACCGATATTGCCAACATAAGTGTCCTCAAAGATGCAGCTGCCACAGCAATTTATGGGGCACAGGCCGCCAACGGTGTTATTCTGGTAACTACGAAAAGCCCGACTGAAGGAAAGACTACAGTAAATTACAATGGTTTTGTACAATTCAAAACACTTCCTCAGGACCGTAAACTTGATGTATTGGATCCTTATGAATTTGTTATGATGCAATACGAATATGCAGCATTACGTTCAGAATCCGACCTGCGTAATTTTGAGCGTTACTACGGTAAATATGATGACCTTGAACTTTATAAGGATAAACCCTATACCGACTGGCAGGATGAGCTTTTTGGCGAACCAACAATCTCACAGCTACACAATATCAGTGTAAGTGGTGGTACAGCAAAAACAAAAGTAAGTTTGAGCCTGTCGAATAACAACGACGAAGGAATTATGATTGGTAACGGATATAAAAGAAACACAATTAATTTTAAACTGAACCATGATATTTCTGATAAACTGGTACTGGAAACTTCAGCCAGGATAACCGATACCCGCGTTGATGGTGCAGGAACTTCAGGAAGCTCAAATTTACGTGTTAAAAATATTGTTACAGCACGCCCGGTAAATGGTATTGCTGACGAACTGGATATTGACCTGACTACTATAGATGCCAATGACGATTACCAGTCGTTTGTTTTGAGTTTGATTAATCCTGTCCAACTGGCTGAACAGGACTGGAGGCAACGCAATACCAAAAACTATGTTTTACAGGGAGGTATTACATGGAAAGCTACTACAGATTTAATTTTAAAATCTACAATTTCCAGCAGCCAGACCTTTGAAGAAAGATTGAGATATTACGGACCTCTTACAAGTACATCGCAACAACAGGGTAACAGTTTACCCTTAGGTGACATTGATAATTCGTACAGGAATTCTTTCCGTTGGTTAAATACAGCACAATATGTATTCCAGAACCTGGGCGATCACAACCTGGATCTGATGCTTGGCCATGAAGTTTATTCAAATGGTGGAAATGGCGACCATGTAAGGGCCATAAACTTCCGTGAAACCATGCAACCCGACGAAATGTTTGCAAATATGGCTTTGGGAACCGTAACTGCCTATTCAACATACGAATCAACTAATGAAAATCGCCTTTCATTTTTCGGACGTGCCAATTATCAGTTTCAGGATAAATACCTGGTTACAGCAACTGTTCGTTCCGATGCATCCAGCAAGTTCTCAAAAGAAAACCGTGTAGGTATTTTCCCGGCTGTTGCACTTGCCTGGAAAATAAATAACGAAAGTTTTATGAGTAGCATTTCCAATATTGACGAACTTAAATTAAGGATCAGTTACGGTGAAACAGGTAACGACCGTATTCCTGCAAACTCAACAAAATTCTTATTCAGTGCCGATACAAATAACGGGCCGGGCATGGGAACCAATGCATACAATGCTTATTATTCCCCCGACGGATCAACTTTATATAATCCGAATATTATATGGGAAACCACAATTAACCGGAATATAGGTTTAGACTTTATGTTCTTCAAAGGCAAAATAAGTGGTAATATCGATGTATATAACAATACAACAAAAGATTTATTACTTGCCTCAGCCATCTCTCCGATTTCAGGATTCAGTACCCAGTGGAACAATATTGGAAGCACATCAAATAAAGGTGTTGAAATGATGTTAAATACAACATTGGTTGAAACTCCTGATTTCCTGTTAACTTCCAATATTAATTTTGGATTCAATAGTGGCAAAATAGATGAACTTGATGGAACCGATGAAAGATTTATTCAATCGAATTGGGCAAGTACCGACCTGAAAGACCGCGATGACTATTACCTTGCCGTTGGAAAAACAATTGGATTGATATACGGTTATGAAAGCGATGGTATGTATACAGTTGACGATTTTAGTGGATATGATGCGGTTTCAGGAACATACACTTTAAAGGAAGGTGTACCTGATAACAGAAACACATTAGGTGTTAGTAGTTTACGTCCGGGATACATGAAACTGAAAGATATTTCCGGACCAGATGGAAAACCTGATGGGTCAATAAACAGTATGGACCGTAAAGTGATTGGAAGTGCTTTACCGGATGCATTCGGAGGTTTCAGCTTCGATGCAACTTACAAAGGATTTGATGCTTCTATCCTGTTTAACTGGATGGTTGGAAATGATGTTTACAATTCAGGTAAAATCGATTACAACCAGCTCTATAGGACCCGTTACGGAAATATGCTTGCATCTATGAGTTCCGACAAACGTTTTACTTATATCGATGTTGACGGTTCAGTCACCGGAACTCCGGGTGAAGTAATTACTGATCTTGAACAATTAAGAGCTTTGAATAAGGATAAAACCATCTGGAGTGGCAGCAATTCATTCGGGCAGGCTACCGCTGTAGTAAGTGATTGGGCTATAGAAGATGGTTCATTCCTCCGTTTAAGTACTTTAACTTTGGGATACACCATTCCTCAAAATTTAAGTAAAAAAATCGGAATCTCACAATTCCGAGTTTATGCAACAGGCTACAACCTCTGGTTATGGACAAAATATTCAGGTTACGATCCTGAAGTTAGCACATCAAGAAGCAGCAACTACGGAGCTTTGATACAGGGTCTTGATTATTCATCATACCCGCGTAGCCGTTCGTTCACTTTTGGTGTTAATGTAACATTCTAACTTTAAAACAACTAAAAGATGAAAAATATGAAGATAAAATCTTTAATATATACGTTGGTGGTATTGTTATCACTTACTGCCTGTAATGATTTTCTGGAACCTGAATCTTTGTCGACATTCGATACCAAATACATTTTCTCAAATGCAGAAGATGCCAGGAAAGCTGTTAATGCAATGTATGTACATTTCAGCCATGACGGGTTCCGTTCACGGTTGTCAAATAACATGACCGGTAATACCGACATTGAACATTCAGGAGGAACCAGCGATGGTGCACGTTACCAGATTTGGAGGCTCGAAGCTCAGGAAAATAACGGGGACCTTGGTTATGTCTGGGATATTGGTTATCAGGCTATCCGCGATGCTAATATTGCCATTGAAGGAATTCTGGCTAGCGAAGCCCTGAATTCTGAAGATGTGGTCCTTTCCAGGAACATGTATCACCTTCTGGGTGAAGCATATACCATGCGTGCTTACTGGTACAGTATGCTTACTTTCTATTTTGGTGATGTTCCCTTCTCAACAAACGCTCCTTCTGTTGATGTGGAATTTAACCTTCCTAAAGAAGACAGGAATGTTATCCTTTCAACGGTAATTCAGGATATGATCGACATTGAAGATAAAATGATGTGGACCGATGAATTGCAGTATGGAATTGAACAAATTAACCGTGAATACACTCTTGGGTTAATTGCAAGAATAGCACTGCAAAGAGGAGGCTGGTATTTAAAACCTGACCTTACTATGGCCCGTGAAACTGACTATCTGGACTATTATAAAATAGCCAAAGACTATTCGAAAAAGCTTATGACTCTTAAGGATAGAGATCTTCCTGAAGATTTCAAACAAATATTCGTAAATGAATGTAAGTTTATTACTCCTTCAAACAGTGATATCCTGTTTGAAGTTCCGTTTGCTATTGGAGAAGGTGATGTCGGCTGGAATATTGGTATCAGAGTCGATGCAGGATCACATTCGTACGGGAGCGGGTCAAATTATATGGCTATGCCTCCTACCTATTTCTATTCTTTCGACCAGGAAGACAAAAGGCTGGATGTAACCTGTGGTTTGTACATGATTAACACTGATTTTGTACAGGAGTTGGTAAGTACCGGAAATATAAATATTTCGCAGGGAAAATGGAGCCGTGCATGGCTTGACAATCCACCGGGACCATCAACCAATAAAGGGACAGGTATTAACTGGCCTATGTTACGGTATGCTGATGTATTACTAATGTATGCCGAAGCAGAAAATGAATTGAACGGGCCAACAGCCGAAGCTAAGGAAGCATTTAAAAGAGTTCGCAGGCGTGCATTTGACGAATCTGTCTGGAGCACCAAGGTTGACCAGTATACAGCCAGTGCAGCTGCCAGCAGTGAGTCATTCTTTAATGCAATAGTTGATGAAAGGGCATGGGAATTCGGTGGTGAAATGATCCGTAAATATGAATTGATCAGATGGAACCTTTATTACGAAAAAGTTTTGGAAACAGTTGAAGGTTGTAAACAAATGGCAGATGAGGCATTTGCAGGGACAGGCAATTTACCCGATTATGTGTATACAAAACTGGATGCAAACGGAGACCTGCTGATCTATAATAAATTTGAAAAAGTTCTTGCAGCACCCGATGATACCTGGGAACGCCAATCCTGGTTGATTGATATGCACAGCGAAAGCAGGGCTGATGGTTATGCCGAATGGATAACCCGCGACTGGGATAACTATATTCATCCTGAAAACATTGGGGTACCATCCGGAATTGTCAGGTATATCTTCCCGATTCCAACTCTTGGTATCGATAACAGCAAGGGATTACTGAAAAATGATGGATACAATTTTGGATTTTAATCCGGAGTAAAAATAAAATTTAAAGATTATGAAAATGGAAAAATTAAATATAAAGGCAATTATCTTACTCCTGGTTTCCGGGCTTATAGTAATGATTGCCTGCAACAAGGAAGAGGATTTTCCGAGGACCCGTCTTTTTCAGCCTGTACTGAACGAAGACCTTTACTCGGTTGATAATACAATTATCGTGAACCTTGGTAATATGAAAGAGGCTCAAAGTTATACAATTGAGGTTAGCCGTGATTCATTTCTGACTACCCTGTACTCTTTCAGTAGTGATACAAACCTGGTAGTAATAGATAAAAACACAGTTGGAGAAGACCTGCTTTGGTTTACTGTTTATCAGGTGCAGGCAACAGCACATGCCGATGATGCGCTATACGACAGTAAGCCATCATTCCTTGGAAGTGTGCGGACTGCCAAGTTCCCTTCCAATATGGGAACACCAACATTATTCGATATTCTGGATACACGGGCAAGAGTTTTCTGGACACCTGCCGGTGCTTCAATTACATCAATAAAAGTATTTGCAGGCGATGATGAAAGGTTAACAAACCCGCTTGCTGAATATGAACTAACCGTTGAAGAACAGGCAGCTCATGAAAAAATTGTAGGAGGGCTGACTGCAGCAACGTCGTACCAGATTGCAATTTACAGCGGCGAAACTCTACGTGGGTGGGAAATTTATAATACACGTGAAGCATTTGTTTCGGGCGACAATGTTCTTGATCTTTCAGGAATTGATACAGTTGTTAATCTTGCTGCAGTATTACCTGATGTTGCCGATGGAACAATTGTCATCCTCGAAGGAGGAAAAACTTACCTGGCAGGTGGATATGCCTTTGATAAATCAATATCATTTGTTGCCGGATATAGTTTTACTCCTTCACTTCCTGTTATTGACTGTTCAACCAATTTCAACCTGAGCGATGGTGCAAATGTGGATTATGTAACATTTAAAGATATACATTTGACTGCTCCTGGTGGATTTGGCAGCCGTTATGTATTTAATATTGACCAAAGTGGTACAATGGGAGAAATAAAATTCGAGTCCTGTGTAATCCGCACTTTAAGAGGTATCTGCAGGATGAAAGGTGGAGATGGAACGTTGGATAAATACACTTTCTATGATTGCCGGATTGATAGTATATACGGATATGCTTTGTTATCAGTTGACAAAAATACATGGCAATGCAATGATATCCTTTTACAAAATTCAACCATTTCAAAAACACAGTATTTCCTGGTAAGCAGGAACAATTCAAATTCGGTTGTTATTGATGGGTGCACCATAAATGAAGCACCTGAAAAAGGAAGGCAGCTGTTCCGCTGGAGGGAATCCGGACAGGATGATGTTTTTAATGGTGTAACAATTACCAACACCATAATTGGCCATGGCTGGAATATGACAGGTGAAACTGATTTTGCAATTGACGGATTCGATGGAATGGCCAATACGAACTGGACAATTGTAAATTCTTATACTACCGCTGATTTTACATATGGTGTTGGAAAAGATGAAATCCCGGGATTACCTGTAGGAAATTATTCAGGTACCGTTGAAGACCTTTGGGTTGATCCGGCTAACGCAGATTTTAACTTCAAGGATACCGGATTTGCAGGGAAAGGTGATTCTGGTGATCCGCGCTGGAGAATCGGTTTATAAAAGGATAATAGTTATTTAGTTAGTTTGAAAAATATAAATACCGGGGAATCAATCCTGATTCCCTGGATTTATAATGCAACTTGCTGAAAAACAAAGATTAACTAATGATGCATCATATGCAGAATAAGTATTTCAAATATTTGCTTCTTCCATTACTTTTTATTTCTACGTTAACAGTATTGGGACAGGTTCCGGCTTTTCCGGGTGCCGAAGGAGGTGGAATGTTTACAACAGGAGGTAGAGGTGGAAAAGTAATTTATGTCGAAAACCTGAATGATAAAGGAAAAGGAAGTTTAAGAAAAGCAATTGAAGCTGAAGGACCCAGAATTATCATATTCAGCGTTTCAGGAAATATTGAACTGGAAAAGCCGATTTATATAAAAAATGGAGATGTTACTATTGCTGGCCAGACTGCTCCAGGTGACGGAATATGCTTAAAAAATTATGGGATAAGGATTGAAGCAGATAATGTTATAATAAGGTACATCCGTGTCAGGCCCGGAGATTTGGCTCAGGAGGAAAATGATGCCATTTCAGGGACAAGGCATAAAAATATAATTATAGATCATTGTAGTTTTTCCTGGTCAAACGATGAAGTTGCCTCCTTTTACAACAACGAAAATTTTACTCTCCAATGGTGTTTAATAAGTGAAAGTTTTTACCATTCAGTACATCATAAAGGGAATCATGGCTACGGGGGGATATGGGGCGGATTAAATGCTTCATTTCATCATAATCTTCTTTCAGACCATACCAGCCGGAATCCAAGGCTGTGTGGCTCCAGATATACACATAACCCGGAAACAGAAAAGTCGGATGTCAGGAATAATGTAATTTATAACTGGGGTTTTAACAATATTTATGGTGGTGAAGAGGGGTGCTACAATATTGTCAATAATTATTTCAAACCAGGTCCTGCAACTGAAAAAAAAGTCAGGAACAGAATACTTGACCTTACCCAGATGTTTTTTACTCCATCTATTAATCCTGACACAATGGGTGCCGGTTGGTTTTACCTCGAAGGGAATGTGATGGAAGGAAATCCTGAAATTCAACAAAATAACTGGGGAGCAGGAGTGCAGGGGAAAGGAGTAAATGAAAAAGCCAAAAAATATTCAAAACTTCAGGATCCGGTTGAAACTACCGGAATTAAAACAGATGATGCTGTTTCAGCATATCAGAAAGTGTTAAAATCTGCAGGTGCCAGCTTTGTCCGGGATGCTGTTGATACAAGGATAATATATGAAGTATCAACGGGAATTGAAAAATTCGGAAAAACATTTGATGGAGGAGGAAAAGGTATTATCGATTCACAAAAAGATGTTGGAAACTGGCCGGAATTAAATTCTGCCAAAGCCCCAATCGACATTGATTCAGACGGTATGCCTGATCTTTGGGAAAAACAGAATAACCTCAATCCTGATGATAGTTCAGATAATAATAAATATACCATTGATAAAAATTATACAAACATTGAAGTATATATCAATTCGCTGATTGAAAAATAATATGGTAAGCAGAATATTTACAATATTAGTCCTGTTATTTCCTTTTGTTTGTTCAGGCCAGCAAAACATATCTGAAGTATGGATCGCTGATAATGGCGATGGTACTTATAAAAATCCGATTATTCATGCCGATTATTCCGATCCTGATGTTGTCAGGGTTGGCGATGATTATTACATGACAGCTTCTTCATTCAATTGTGTTCCCGGCCTACCAATTCTTCATTCAAATGATCTGGTAAACTGGGAGTTAATCGGATATGCATTGAAAAAACTGATTCCGGAAGATGTTTTTAATATTCCTCAGCATGGCAATGGTATTTGGGCTCCGTGCATCCGGTATTATAACAACGAATTCTTTATTTATTACCCCGACCCTGATTTTGGCATTTATCTTACAAAAGCAAAAAATGCAGCCGGCCCCTGGTCCGATCCGGTTTTGGTAAAAACAGGGACAGGACTGATCGACCCCTCTCCCCTTTTCGATGATGATGGAAAAGTTTACCTGACATTTGCTTTTGCCGGTAGCCGTGCAGGTGTAAAAAGTGTTTTGATGGTTGGAGAATTGAATAGTGAGGGGACAGAAATTACCGGTAATGAAGTAATGGTCTTCGATGGACATGAAAATCATCCAACCGTTGAAGGACCGAAATTTTATAAACGAAACGGATATTATTACATTTTTGCTCCGGCAGGCGGCGTAACAAATGGATGGCAGTTGGCTCTACGCTCCAAAAATATTTACGGTCCATATGAAGAAAAAATTGTGATGGCACAGGGAAATACCGAAATTAACGGTCCGCATCAGGGTGCCTGGATAAACACATCAACAGAGGAAGACTGGTTTATCCACTTTCAGGATAAAGAAGCTTACGGAAGAATTGTTCATTTGCAACCCATGAAATGGGTAAATGACTGGCCTGTTATAGGAACCGATCTCAATGTTGACGGAATTGGAGAACCTGTTCTTACTTTTAAAAAACCAAATGTTGATAAATCATTTCCGATTAATACTCCTCCTGAAAGCGATGAATTTAATGGTTCTTCTCTTGGATTGCAATGGCAGTGGCATGCCAATCCGGATATGAAATGGGGATTCTCTTCAGGAAACCTTGGATTTTACAGGTTAAACTGTGTTCCTAAACCCGAAGGGGCAAAAAACCTGTGGAACATACCAAACCTTCTTTTACAGAAATTTCCTGCCGAAGAATTTACTGTAACAACTAAACTCACCTTTAATTCCCGGACTGACAATGAAGAAACAGGGCTTCTGGTTATGGGTGAAGATTACCAGTACATTTCTTTAAAAAAAGAAAACGGGCAATTGAAAATCAGGTCGGTGCAGTGTAAAAATGCCCGTAATGAAGGATTTGAGCAGGAAGTCTTTTCCGAAGATTTTGAAGGAAATGAAATCTATTTCAGAGTAAAAATAGAAAAAGGTGCAGTTTGCAGTTTCAGTTACAGCAACGATAGAAAACATTTTATTCCTGTAAATGAAAAACTTACGGCAAAACCCGGCAGATGGATAGGTGCCAAAGTAGGATTATTTGCATTGCGTGAAGGAATAACCAACGATTCAGGAACAGTTGATATCGATTGGTTCAGGGTAGAAAAAGATGAAAGATAAAGGATGAATGATTAAATATCTTTTAAAAATATTATTTCTTTTTATTACAGTTTATTCATTTGGCAATAAATATGATTTTATCGTTGCAAAAGACGGAAGCGGAGATTTTACAACCATTCAGGAGGCAATAAATGCTATCCCTGATTTCAGGAAGGTTACAACATCCGTATTTATAAAAGAAGGAATTTATAAAGAAAAACTGATCCTCCCTGCCAGTAAGACCAATGTTGTTTTTATAGGTGAAAATGTTGAAAAGACAATCCTTACCTATGATGATTTTGCATCAAAAAAGAACAGGTTTGGAGAGGAAATGGGTACAACAGGCTCATCATCCTTTTTTATTTTTGGCGATGATTTTACTGCTGTAAACATTACTTTTAAAAATTCTTCGGGGCCTGTCGGGCAGGCAGTGGCGGTCAGGATCGATGGCGACAGGATTGCTTTTAAAAATTGCCGTTTCCTTGGATTCCAGGACACTTTATACCCTCATGGCGAAAAAAGCCACCAGTACTATAAAAACTGTTATATAGAAGGAACCGTTGATTTTATTTTTGGCTGGTCAACTGCCTTGTTTGAGGATTGTACTATTTTTTGTAAAGACCATGGATATATAACAGCCCCTTCAACTCTTGAAGAAACAAAATTTGGTTTTGTATTCCTAAATTGTAAGATAACCGGCAATGCTCCCGACGCCTCATTTTACCTGGGCAGGCCATGGCGCTCCTTTGGCAAATCGGTTTTTATTAATTGTGAATTAGGTAATCATATCAAACCCGAAGGATGGCATAACTGGAATGATCCGGAGAAAGAAAAAACTGCATTTTTTGCTGAATATAATAATTATGGCCCCGGGGCAAACATAAAAGAAAGAGTAAAATGGGTGCATCTGTTAACTGAAGAAGAGTATAAAATATATACACCGGTTAATATTCTGGGAGATTGGATAAATAGTGAAAAATTAACTGAAATCAGAAAAAATTAAACACAAAATAAAATGATAAAAAAACCATTGTTGTATTTCTTGTTAATCTGTACCATTAATTCAGAGGCATATTCTCAAAATATCGGTTCTGAAAAAAGCGGTAAAACAGATTTATATGACGGGATCGAATTTAAAATGCCTGTAATTCAGGAACCGGAAATTCAGGATTATGTGGTTAATATTACTGATTTTGGAGCAGTGAGCGGGGGCAGGGTTTTAAATACACAGGCTTTTGCCGATGCAATCGAAGATGTTACAAAAAAAGGTGGAGGAAAAGTAGTTATTCCGGCCGGAATATGGCTGACAGGACCTGTTATTTTAAAGAGCAACCTGGAACTTTACACCGAACCCGGGGCATTAATCGTTTTTACAAAAGATAAGGATCAGTATCCATTGGTAAAAACCAGTTTTGAAGGATTAAATACCTGGCGTTGTATTTCACCAATTTACGGGAAAGATGTTGAGAATATAGCTTTTACCGGACATGGTATCTGGGATGGTTCAGGTGATGCCTGGCGTTTCGTAAAAAAAAGCAAACTAACCACAAGCCAGTGGAGAGAACTGGTTGCCTCCGGAGGAGTTTTAAATGATGCAGGAGATGAATGGTTCCCTTCCGAACAGTTTAGAAAAGCATATAATTCATCAGAAATGAATGTTCCTTTAAACCTGAAAACAAAAGAGGATTTTGAATCTGTCCGTGATTTTCTGCGGCCTGTAATGGTGAGTATTCAGAACAGTAAAAGGATTTTGATTGATGGGGCGACATTCCAGAATTCCCCTGCCTGGTGCATTCACCCTTTAATAGTTGAAGACCTTGTTGTGAAAAACACTACAATCAGAAACCCCTGGTATTCGCAAAACGGCGATGGAATTGATATTGAATCATGCAAAAATGTTCTTATATACAATTCAAATTTTGATGTAGGAGATGATGCAATTTGTATTAAATCGGGGAAAGATGAACAGGGAAGGCTCAGGGGGATACCCTGTGAAAACCTTATAATAAAAAACAATATTGTTTATCATGGGCATGGAGGAGTTACTGTTGGAAGCGAAATGTCGGGGGGAGTAAAAAACATGCATGTTTCAAACTGTACTTTTATAGGAACCGATGTAGGATTACGGTTTAAAAGTAACAGAGGCCGTGGCGGAGTTGTTGAAGATATCTTTATTTCAGATATTTTTATGACCGATATTCCGACTTATGCTATTTCTTTTAACCTTTATTACGGGGGCCAGTCGGTATCTGAACTCTTTGCCGATGGAGGAAGCATTACTACTTCTGAAAAAGAACCTGTCACTGAAGAAACTCCTCAGTTTAAAAATATATCCATCAGGAATATCAGCCTGAAAGGAGCTTATCAGGCAGTTTTACTTCAGGGATTACCCGAAATGAACCTCGAAAATGTAGTATTGAGTGATTTAACCCTAGAAGCTGAAAACGGTTTTTCAGTTTTTGATGCAAATGGGGTAAAAATTAAGAATGTAAAACTTTATACAGAAAACGAAAGGGCAATTGAAATTTTCAATTGTAAGAATATTGAAATCAATAACCTCGAATATGGATTTAAGTCACCAAAGTCCATAACAATTAACGGAAGCGATTCTGAAAAAATAAAACTGATTTCATCTCCAAATCAGAAACTGAAAAATTTTACAAGTATTGGTGATGAAGTCAGGGAAAATGAAGTAACCTTTTAAAATTATACATAAATGGTTCAAAGAATATTTTTATTGTTCCTGGTTTTTATCTGGTTAAATGCTTGTAAAAGCGATAATAAATCATATACGATTTATACAATCGGAGATTCAACCATGGCCAATAAAAAATCTGAAGTTTACCCTGAAACAGGCTGGTGCCAGGTTATAAATAAATATTTTAATAAAACAATTACTTTTCAAAACCATGCAGTTAACGGAAGAAGCAGTAAAAGTTTTATTGATGAAGGAAGATGGCAGGTTGTATTGGACAGCCTGAAAAAGGGAGATTATGTTTTTATTCAGTTTGGACATAACGACCAGAAAGAATACGATTCAACCAGATATACAACACCCTTTGGTACTTATAATGATAATCTGCGAAAATTTGTAAAAGAAACCAGGGACAGAGGAGCAACTCCAATTCTGATAACTTCAATTGTCAGGCGAAAATTTGGCGAAGATGGAAAACTGATAGATACACACGGCGATTATCCGCTTGCCATGAAGGAAGTTGCAAAAGAGCTGAATGTTGACCTTATCGACCTGCAAAAAATTACCGAAGACTGGGTAAATAAACTGGGAGATGAACCTTCAAAAGAAATGTATTTGTGGACTTCCCCAAATGAAAAATATTCCGAGGGAAGAAAAGATGATACACATCTTTCTGAGGCAGGAGCTGACCATGTTGCTAAACTGATGCTGGAAGAATGTATAAAAAAGAATTTAGGATTTAGTGGAGAAATTATACAGATTGTAGGAAATTAAAAGGATTAAAATGAAGAAAACACTACTTATTGTTATTATAACTTTATTTACAGGTATATTTTTGCAGGCTTTATCAAATAATATTTCAGAAGATGCAGATATTATTGTTGCCCGGGACGGAAGCGGGGATTTTACCTCAATACAGGAAGCAATAAATGCTGCCCCTTCAAACAGTGAAAGGCGAACAATAATTTATATTAAGAGAGGTCTTTATAACACAGAAAAATTAATTGTCCCAGCCAATAAGATCAATATTTCACTGGTTGGGGAAAGCCGCGAGGAAACAATAATAAGTTATCATATTTATAATTGTGGCGACTCGAAATGCCCGGCAGAAGATGTTGCATTATGGACAGGTGATAATATAAGTACTTCAGCTACACTGACAATAATGGCTGATGGTTTTCATGCTGAAAATATGACCATTCAAAATACTGCCGGTCCGGTTGGCCAGGCTCAGGCAATTACTGTCAGATCTGATAAATGTGTCTTCATTAATGTCGATTTTTACGGATACCAGGACACAATGTATTTCTGGAGCGACGGTAACAGAAGCTATTTTGAAGGGTGCCTCATTGTTGGCCGTACAGATTATATTTATGGGTCAGGAACTGTGTTTTTCCAATCGTGTGAAATACGTAGCTGGGGCGGTGGCTGGATTACAGCCCCTTCAACCGGACAGGATCAACCGTATGGTTTTGTATTTAACGAATGTGATATAACCTATGCATATAACAGCCCCCGAGGAGGAGATGATGGAGAATTGGTTCGTTTTGGAAGGCCATGGCACAACTACCCTAAAGTTACCTGGCTAAAGTGTAATATGACAGAAATGATCCATCCCCAGGGATGGGGCGATACCTGGAGTATGACCTATGCTGCAACAAGTGATGAATTGCATTTATACGAGTACCAGAATACCGGACCTGGTGCTGATATGAGTGGACGCGCCAACTGGGCAGGAATAAAGGAACTGACTACTGAAGAAGCTGCAGAATATACAGTTCAGAAAGTAATGGCTGGAGATGACAACTGGGATCCGACAAATGAAGCTTCTGTTGTTCAGAATTATGCCTGGACAGGTGAAGGTGAAACGGATGGCTGGGTCATAGCTGAAAACTGGAATCCTGCCGGTATTCCTGCTGCAGGAGATGCTGCTGAAGTAAACGGGGATTATACCATTATTGCAACAGGCGGAACTTTCGAAGCCGACCTGATTCTTAAAAACAACGCGATTCTGGATATTGCCGAAAATAGTGTTACAACTTACTTATCGGTAGCAAGATCAACAATTGCATCATCCGAAAGTGTTTCGTTAAACGGAAAAGTAGCTACTAAAGACACTATTTTTTTAAATACTGACGGCGACCTGACTCTCAATTCTGAATTAATCGGAGTTCATGAATTAATAAAAAAAGGTGCAGGAAGTTTAATTCTCAATGCTAATAACAGTAATTTTTCCGGAGCTATAAATATTTTGTCAGGAACACTCGAAGCTTCATTAGCAGGGTCACTGGGTAAAAGCGATGTAAATGTATCAAATGGTGCATCACTTAACATTAAAGATGACAATGCGTTGGATGCTAAATCTGTTCTGTCGGTAGTAAGTGGTGTGAATCTGATCCTTAATGCCGATGTAACTACCAGTGAATTTTATATCGATGGAACAATTCAGGAAATCGGAGAGTATTCTTCATCAACCAACCCTGATTTAATCAGTGGCAGCGGTAAAATAATTATCGGGCGCCCCGATACATTTACATTCCACAGGGCAGTAAACGGAAACTGGGATGAACCCGGAAATTATACACCGGCACTTCTTCCGCAGGCAGGAGAAACCGTTATCTGTGAAGAAGAAATGGAAACCACTTCTATAGTATTTACAGCTGATATTATATTACGAGGTGCCGGAAAACTGAGGTTGCGTGGCGATGAAAGTAAAAATCATACCTCTGCCGGTACAATTTATATGGAAAACGGAACCAGCTTCAGGTATAATACAAGTGGTACAGGAATGTATATTAACGCACCTCTTGTTATTCAGGGAGATGTAATAATGTATATGGAAAGCGGAAACTCCGGTGGAAGTGCCATGATGCTGCCAGGAAATATATCAGGTGCATCAAAAATTACTGCACTAAACAACGGCAAAGGTACCGATAACATTGGAACACTTTTACTTACAGGGGATAACTCAGAATTTAAAGGAACCTGGGATATTACCAAAAACAGCGAAAAGGAACCATCATCAACCGGCTATATTACATACCTGGAAGGAAGCAGTGAAAATGCATTCGGAAAAGGAACCATTGTTGCTGGATTACAGAATCGTATCGTATTCAGCCACAGCAAGGCTGCAGGTGATACTTTAAAACTAAATCTCACCGGTTCTGCAAAAGTATTATTAAATACGAATGTTTCGGTTATAAGCTTTACACTAAATGGTGTTAATTTGGATGATGGTGAATACTCGGTAGCAACTAACCCTGACCTTTTTGAAGGAAGCGGAAAAATTATTGTTGGATCAGGTGAAGCTCCACCGGAGTTCAGGTTACCGGCATTTCCAGGTGCCGAAGGGCATGGGAAATATACTACCGGAGGTCGTGGCGGTAGGGTCATCTATGTTACAAATCTGGAAGATAATACAAGCCCGGGGTCTTTGCGCTACGCAATTAACCAGTCCGGTCCAAGAATTATCCTTTTTAAGGTTTCAGGAACAATACAATTAAAATCAAGGCTGAATATAACAAAAGATGATGTAACCATAGCCGGTCAGACTGCTCCGGGCGATGGAATTACTTTGAGGGATTATCCGGTTGCGGTTGATGCTGATAATGTTATTATTCGTTTTATGAGATTCCGTATGGGAGATGTTACCGACCAGGAAGCCGATGCATTGGGTGGCCGTGAAATAAAGAATGTGATTATTGACCATTGCTCTATGGGCTGGTCAACCGATGAATGTGTTTCTTTTTACCAGAATGAAAATTTTACTTTGCAATGGTGTATTGTTTCTGAAAGCCTGCGGAATTCGGTTCATGCAAAAGGAGCACATGGTTACGGGGGTATCTGGGGTGGTAAAAATGCTTCATTCCATCATAACCTTTTGGCCCACCATGATAGCAGGAATCCACGCCTGGGTGAAATGGCAGGAACTAACTTTGCATTAACCGATCTGGTCGACATGAGGAATAATGTTATTTACAACTGGCA
Source organism: Prolixibacteraceae bacterium (assembly GCA_016930735.1). Taxonomy (GTDB): domain Bacteria; phylum Bacteroidota; class Bacteroidia; order Bacteroidales; family Prolixibacteraceae; genus JABMQB01. The sequence continues at coordinate 4,769 of JAFGGF010000160.1, read as the reverse complement.
GGGGAACAGTGCCTATGGTGGTGAGGCAATGAATGCAAACATTGTCAATTGTTATTATAAACCGGGACCTGTAACCACAAAAAAAGAAAGGATAATTTCTATTGATAAAAACACCGAGGCTGGCAGCCCTGTTTACAATATTTGGGGTAAATTTTATATTGACGGAAATGTATTGACAGCCTCAACCAGGGCAACCAACGACAACTGGACTTATGGAGTTTACAACCAATTTAATTCAAAATATACCGTTTCACAACAGGAAAAGGAAGCCATGCGTTTGTCTGAACCTTTAATTAGTGGTGATGTAACAACTCACAGCGCCGAAGAAGCTTATGAGAGGATTCTGGATTTTTGTGGAGCCAGCCTTGTGAGGGACTCAGTAGATATCCGTGTTTTGCATGATCTAGAAACCGGGACTGCAACCTATATGGATGGTGGAAACGGAAGCTCAAAGGGGATTATCGATACCCAGGGTGCAGTTGGTGGTTGGCCTGAATTGTATTCTCAGGATGCTCCGGCTGACTCTGATGATGATGGCATGCCGGATGACTGGGAAAATGCAAACGGATTAGATCCTGATAATGATGGTGATGCGCAACTTGTAACTGTTAATGCACATTATCCGAATATTGAAACTTATATTAACAGTCTTGTCAGTGAAATTATTGATAATCAAAACGAAGGTGGCATAACCAAAGCAAAAAAGGAAATCAGTAGTCCCGAAAATTCATTCAGGATATATTATAATAACCTGTCTGAAGAACTGGTTCTAAAACACCAAAAGTTAATTCAGGAAGTAAAAATTTACAGTATTTCGGGACAAATTTTAATGCACCAACAGGTAAATCAGGAAAATGTAAAAATGAAAGTTGCCGGATTAATGAACGGATTGTACATCGTTTCAATTATCGATAATAATTATCATGTATTTTCTACGAAAATTGTAAAGTTTTAAATGAGACACGGATTAGCAATTTTGTTTGTCCTTCTGGCTTTTATAGCCGGAGCACAAGCTGATGTTCAATACGAAATGGTGGTTTCTCAGGATGGTTCCGGTGATTTTAAAACCATACAGGAAGCTATAAATGCAACTAAAGCTTTTCCTGACAAAAGGATTACTATTTTTATAAAAAATGGAATATACAGGGAAAAGGTCAGGGTTCCTTCGTGGAATAATATGCTTTCATTAGTCGGTGAAGATGTTGAGAAAACGGTTATCTCATTTGATGATTCTTTCGGAAAAATAAATAAAGGCAGGAACAGTACTTTTTATACCTGGACTTTGCTTATTGAAGCTGATGATTTTTATGCTGAAAACCTGACAGTTGAGAATACAGCCGGTGAAGTAGGACAGGCTGTGGCTCTTCATGTGGAAGGGAACAGGTGTGTTTTTAAAAACTGCCGCATTCTGGGCAATCAGGATACTGTTTATTTAAGCGGCGAAAACAGCAATCAGCTATTTCTGAATTGTACAATTGAAGGAACTACCGATTTTATTTTTGGTTCTGCAACAGTTGTTTTTAAGGATTGTACAATTATTAGTAAACGTGACTCCTATATTACTGCTGCCAGCACAAATAAGGGAAAAGAATTTGGTTTTGTATTTATAAAATGTGATTTACTTGCAAAAGAAAATGTCACAAAAGTATACCTTGGCCGGCCCTGGAGGGAATTTGCTAAAACAGTTTTTCTTAATTGTGAAATGGGAAAACACATTGTTCCGGAAGGCTGGCACAACTGGAATAAAAAACAGGCGGAATCAACCGTTTTTTATGCTGAATATAAAAACTACGGGAAAGGAGCTAATACCAGCAGCAGAGTTAAATGGTCAAATATTCTTAAATCAAATGAATCAAAAAAATATACTCCTCAGAATGTATTAGGGAATTGGGTGTTGGAATATATCAAGTAAGAATCCAACCTTAAGAAAATGGTTTTAAAAATTCATAAATTTTCCGAATAAACATCGTAAAATTTGGAATGTTGGTTTACCGGAATAATGAAAAGACAAAATTCAAAAGATCAAATCATTACTCCAACAATCCAGCTTTCAATCAAGAAAGTGATTTATAGCATCGCTAAAAACTTAATAATGCCCGGCGCTTATATTAAAGCAATACCAAAACTGAAGGAAGTGGTTTTTCAAACTTATCCAAAATAAAAAAGCCGGAGTTTTATTCCGGCTTTTCAATCTAACTTAAACATGTTTTAACGAACAATCAGTTTTTTGGTCACTCCCGATCCATTCATTGCCCTGACCAGGTACATTCCTGTTTTCAGGTTGCTGATATTTATACTCTCACGGGAAGAATTTACAGTTTTCTGTAAAACCATTTTCCCGGTAAGACTGAATATCGCAATATTAGTAGGTTCAGATACTTTTACGAACACCTCATTTTCTGCAGGATTAGGATAAATAACAAAATCAGAAGTTTTATGTACAGGTACAGAACTATTCAGTTTTTCAGCTTTAATATAGTAAACATTTACTCCACTGGAAGGAGAATACATATAAACTGTTGTTGCTCCACCTGTATACAAATACTCGCCTTTAGTTAATGATGCACCCATAGCAGGGAATTCAGCCAATAGATTATCCTTATCGCCGGTTGCAACATTCAGAATCCTGTCGGAACTACCAGAGGAAGACATAGCCATAACTGTAATTTTTGTATCGCCGTTGACTTTAAAACTTAAAACTCTTCCAAGTGGATTACCTGATTCATCAAATTCACCACTACCACCTAGTTTCAACCTGTGTGTGAAAACCATATCATCAAGAGTTTTACCATTTTCATCAATTGTAACAGTTTTACCGCTATGTGCATGGATAGTCAATCCATTTACATTCACAGTCTCTGTAATTTCACCTAATGCATTAAAGTCTTCGCTACTTATATTCCACTCCTGCAAGTCTGGAACCGGAGCATCTTCAACTTTGATATAATAAACATTAACTCCGCTGGAAGGAGAATACATGTAAATAGTATCTGGTCCTCCTTCATAAATATATTCACCTTTTGTAAGTTCAGCACCCATTGCAGGAAACTCTGCCAGAAGGCTATCCTTATTCCCGACTGCAATATTTAATATTCTGTCGGAGCTACCGGATGAGGACATGGCCATTACTGTAATTTTTTTAGGTCCGTCCACAGCAAAACCAAGAACCCTTCCCAAGGGCATCCCTGCCTCATCAAAATCACCGCTTCCACCCAGTTTCAGCCTGTGTGTGAAAACCATATCATCAAGAGTTTTACCATTTTCATCGATTGTAACAGTTTTGCCACTGTGTGCATAAATTGTTAATCCGTTAACGGTAACTGTTTCCGAAATTTCACCTAAAGTATTAAATTCAGCATTGCTTATATTCCAAACTGTACCACTTTCAACCTCTGCTTCAACTGCCCAGCGTGGGTCACCAGCATCGGATTTGCCTGCAAATGATTCGTCCAGAAAATTGAAATCCCCGTTGCCTGGATCCACCCATAATTCGGCTACTGTCCCGTTATAGGTTACATTGGGGAAACCATCAATTGTATCTTTTCCGGCCGAAAAATAAAAATCATTAGTTGCATAAGTGTTTGTAAATGTCCAGGTGGTTTCACCCAATCCGTCAAATCCATCTACTCCATAACTGGTTCCACCACTTTCATCCCATCCATGTCCCCAAACGGTATTACTGATAGTAATTCCATTTAGAACATTATCTTGTCCTCCAGTCCTCCAACGGAAAATACGCTGGTCTGTAGCAGGTGCTTCATTGATGGTACATCCATCAATAACCAATGAGTTAGTATTATTTTTGCTGGTAAGGAATCCTCTGGTTCTGTAAATTGTTGAATTCTCAATCAGTATCTCATTACATGCCCAATCATCTCTGTCAACAGTTAAGATCCCATAATCGCGAATACTATCAATTACACAATCAGTAATCGTATATTTTTCAAGTAAACCAGGCCCGTTATCTTTCATTCTGATAATACCTCTGAGGGCATGAATTTTACATGACTGAAACCTGATTTCACCAATATTTACATTTTTAACATTAATATTAAAAATATATTTATCATCGAATGGACCGGAAAAAGAAATATTCTCAAAAACAATGGAACTTACGTTTGCACCTTCAAGCATATTAAAATTTGCACCAAGGTCTATTTTAGGCATTTCTGCCGCATCAGGATCACTGCTTTTAAATGTAACAGCTTTATCGAAAGCATATCCATTGGCAAAATAAGTTATACCAGGTCCCAGTAAAACGGTTGATCCATCAGCAATATCAGGCAGTATATCGGTTAGTATTGTCTGACTATCAATAGCAGACAGGTCGATCACATCCTGTGCATTGATTAATCCTGTTAAAATCAGGAAACACGCTGCAATAAAAGTTTTTAAGGTAAAGTTTTTCATAAGCTCTTAATTTTAAGTTATTTTATAGTTCAAATTAATTTCCGAATTCTGCAAAACAGAAATACTAAAATTACCTCAATTAATACTGATAGTATATTTTCATTTTCTCAAATAAGGGGTTATAATTCTCACAAGGTTATATTCGTACCAAAAGGCGGGATTATTTTCCCAGAGATAGAATAATTCAATATTAATATCTGTTTAATTCAGTAAGTATAGAGTCTGATAATCAGAATTTGTTCTTTTATTAATGCTAAGTAAGAATGTTTTATAATATTTGCCGGTTTTAAATAATATAAATCAGCTTATTTGGAATTTTTTTATGAATATTAAAAAAACATTGTAATATTTCAGATTTT
>JAFGGF010000159.1 GCA_016930735.1 Prolixibacteraceae bacterium | reverse complement strand
TGCATCATCCCATAACCGCGAAGTACTGTACCAGGCAGAGCTTTCCTGCTCAAACTGTTTATTCAGTATTTCAGCCTTTTTGCTGCCGATTGATTCCAGTACACTTTTTGCCTGTTCGCCACCCATAACCGAAATTTTTGAATTGGGCCATATAAAAAGGAAATCGGGATCAAAAGCCCTTCCCGCCATCGCATAATTTCCTGCCCCATATGAGCCTCCAAAAATCAGGGTGATTTTAGGGACACCCACATTGGCCACTGCATGAATAAGTTTTGCCCCGTCACGGGCTATCCCTCCGTGTTCGTACTTTTTTCCAACAATAAAACCGGTAATATTCTGTAAAAATAAAACGGGAACCTGCCGTTGACCACAAAGCTCTATAAAATGTGCCCCTTTTAATGAACTTTCAGAAGTCAGAAATCCATTATTTGCTAGAATTGCAACCGGGTACCCCATTAAATGGGCAAATCCGGTAACCAGCGACTTGCCATAATCAGCTTTAAATTCCTGAAACCTGCTCCCGTCAACAAGCCTGGCAATTATTTCATATGCATCGATCGGCTTTTTTGCATCATCGGGTAACAAACCATAAATTTCAGAAATATCATATATTGGTTCTTCAGGTTCAGCAACTGATAATTTTTGTTTTTCAGGAGGTTTCAGGGTTTGAACAATATTCCTGCAAATCCTTATGGCATCCAAATCATCTTCTGCCAAATGGTCGGCAACACCCGATAATTTTGTATGAACCTCTGCGCCACCCAATTCTTCAGCAGAAACAACTTCACCTGTCGCAGCTTTAACCAGAGGAGGCCCGCCAATAAATACTGTTGCCTGATTTTTAACCATTATGGTTTCATCGCTCATTGCTGGTATATAAGCACCGCCCGCGGTACATGAACCCATAACTAATGAAATCTGAGGAATCCCCCTTGCTGACATTTGTGCCTGGTTGTAAAAAACACGTCCAAAATCAAATCTGTCGGGAAAAACATTTGATTGTTCCGGAAGATAAATTCCACCCGAATCAACCAAATAGATACAAGGAAGATTATTATTAGCGGCAATTTCCTGAGCCCTTATATGTTTCTTCAGGGTTTCTTTAATGTAAGTTCCACCTTTTACAGTTGCATCATTTGCTATGACCATACATTCCCTTCCACAAATAACTCCGATTCCGGTCACTATACCGGCTGATGGAAATTCATCGTTATATTGCCCCAGAGCAGCCAGAGTTGATAACTCGAGAAAAGGTGTATTATCATCGATCAGTAAATTAATCCGATCGCGAACCATTAATTTGCCCCGTTCTCTGTGTTTTAATACTGCACCATCAGTACCACCTGAAATTACCAGTTTCAGCTTAACTTCCAGTTCTTTTAAAAGCTCAGAATATTTGACTGAATTTTCAGTCAACTCAGAAGCCGGTATTTTTATATTTGACACAATTTTCGGATATCCCATTTATTCAAAGAATAACGGAGTTTAAAATCTTTTATTATTACAAATACTTATTCTTTTGGTTCAATCTATACCCCTATTTTATTTCACAAAAACAATTAATTTTTATGTCGTTAAACAGGTATTTGAAATCTCTGATATAATTCCTGTTTTAATCAAAATCATTCGGCTTATTTTGAATCTAAATTGTTTAACAAACTGACAATCAAAAAATATGAAAATAATTAACCGGGTTGAAGAGGTAATAAATTCAACTCTACTAAAACCGGGCAGCCGGATTTACACCGCAGGAAATGCAGCGACACCACAAACTTTATTAAATCAGATTGTTAAGGACACATCTATAAATGATATTGAGATTATAAGTGTATTGCTTCTTGGCGAGATCAAAGAAATATTTAGTGAAGAGGTATGTAAAAGGGTAACTCACCGGGTCATTTTTTCGGGACCCTATTCAAGGAAAGCCTTAAATCACGGACAAGCTACATACCAGGTTATGCACCTTTCTGATATTCCTCATCAGGTTAGCGATTATTTAAAACCCAATATTGTTTTTTTACAGGTCAGCGGTCCGGATAAGGGCGGTAATTACAGCTATGGTACTTCAGTTGAAGGCCTTCCTGCTGCAGTCGCAACAGCAAAAGCCAATGGCGGAATTGTTATCGCCGAAAAAAATAAACAAATGCCTTTTGTATTAGGTTCAACTCTTGATGAATCGAGAATCGATTATATGATAGAAACCGATTACCAGCTTCCTGTTAGCCCTGTTATGCAACCCGATGAAACGGCAAAAAAAATAGGATGCCTTATTACTGACCTTTTTATTACTGATGGCTGCACATTGCAGTATGGAATTGGCAAAGTACCTGAAGCAGTGACAGATGCAATCATAGATAAGGGTATAAAAGATATAGGGATTTATTCCGAATTATTTGCCGATGCAATGCGGAAACTGGTTCAAAAAGGAGTTGTAACCAACAAATATTCAGAGGTTGATTTTTCTATCACATCCATATTCCTGGCGTCCAGTCAGGAAGGTTACGACTGGATCGATTACAACAGTTCAATCCAGACAAGGCCCTGCAATTTAACAAACAGCATATTAAATGTTGCACGGCAACATAAAATGGTTGCCATTAACAGTGCCATTGGTGTTGACCTGCACGGAAATATCTGGGCCGATTCGTTAAAAGGAAGGGAAATATACAGCGGGATCGGGGGCCAGGCCGACTTCCTCAGAGGATCGTACCTCTCACCGGGAGGTTATGGTATTATTGCCATGGAATCAACCACTTCAAAAGGTGTTTCCAAAATAATAGATATGTGCCCTGAAGGAATAACAACAACTGCAATAGCTGCCGACCCGGTTGTTATTGTCACTGAAAACGGCGCTTTCAATCCACGTGGATTAAACCTGGTTGAACATGCTATTGGAATTGCCCATCTGGCTGCCCCTGAATTCAGGGACCAGCTTCTGAAGAGGATATTTGAAAGCCCCGAATTCTATAAACCGCGTGAAGCTTTGAAAGATAAAGCACCAAAAGGATTTACTCCATACGAAGCTATTTGCAGGTAAACTTTGTTCCCGGATGATTGTTTTCTCAATATTCACTATCTTTAGAATTTACAAAAATAGTGGTATTTAAATTATGGAAAATCATAAGTTAGTTTTACCGGGCGACCTGAACCAGAATGGGTACCTTTTTGGAGGTAACCTTTTAAAATGGGTAGATGAATATGCCTGGATAGCAGCAAGCCTTGAATTTCCTGAATGCAAATTTGTAACACTTGCAATGGATGAAGTTGTTTTTAAAAAAAGTGTCAAAGAAGGAAGTATCCTGAATTTTGATATCCGGCATTTAAAAACCGGTAATACCTCTGTTCAATACAAAGTAAATGTATTCTGCAGAAATACCTGTTCAGAAATTTCAGATACTATTTTTTCTACCATTATAACATTTGTTAACATTGATTCTAATGGCAAAAAAAGTGCAATCCCTGTATTGCATTAAATTCAAGATACTATCATGCTGATTTAACACAATATTATTTAAAGGTAAAGTTCTAAATTGCAATAAGATAGCCATTGTATCCATATTCTATTAAGTGTAACCCTATGTTAAACACGTTGTTTCAACACTTCTAAATGAGTTTTATAACATTTTTTTTGAGCCGATTTTTATTATATTTTTAGGGTCTGATTTATTATTAATTGGATTCAAAAATTAATACGTTTGAGGCTTTGAGAAAAAACTCAGAAACATATCATCTCGATTTACTTACTTCAGAAAATTCAAAGGAAAAATCATATATAGGATATTTAATCATTTTTCAACTTGGAAAAGTCAGGTTGAAATTTGTTTTTTAAGCAGTACTTAAAGTGCTGTCATTTAAATCTATATAAAAAATCCCTTTGAAATAAATAAACTTTAATACTAAATTACTAACACATTAAATCATTATTATGGTTAACAAAATTACAAGCTTTGCGGAGTATTTGCAGAAATACAAGGAGAGTGTTGCTGATCCTGAAGGTTTTTGGGGAAATATTGCAGAAAGTCATTTCTGGAGGAAAAAATGGGATAAAGTCCTTGACTGGAAATTTGAAGGAGAAGGTGCACCTGATGTAAATTGGTTCGTTAACGGTAAATTAAATATTACTGAAAATATTTTTGAGCGTAACATGTTTATGCGGAAAGATCAGGTGGCCCTGATCTGGGAGCCGAACGACCCAAAAGAAAAAGAAGTAAAATTAACATATGGAGAACTTTTCAGCAAAGTTCAGGAATTTGCCAACGGGTTGAAAAAAATCGGTGTTAAAAAAGGTGATACAGTTGCTATTTACCTGCCAATGATCCCTGAACTGGCAGTTGCGATGTTGGCCTGTGCAAGGATTGGTGCAATCCACTCAATTATATTTGCAGGTTTTTCAGCAACAGCTTTGGCCGACAGGATCAACGATGCAAATTCAAAAGTAGTTATTACTTCCGATGGTGGTTACAGGGGCAATAAAACAATCCCGTTAAAAGCAATTGCCGATGAAGCAATTTCAATGTCGCCTTGTGTTGAAAAAGAAATTGTTTTTAAAAGGACCGGCCAGGATATTAATTTTGTTGAAGGGCGTGACATCTGGTGGCATGATTTGATTGCTGATGTCGAAAAAGAAAATGTTGCTGAAGTGATGGATGCAGAAGATATCCTGTTTATCCTTTATACTTCAGGTTCAACCGGAAAACCAAAAGGAGTTGTCCATACAACCGGCGGTTACATGGTTTTTGCTGAATATACCTTTAAAAATGTATTCCAGTACAGCGATGGTGATATCTGGTGGTGTACAGCAGATATCGGTTGGGTAACCGGGCATTCTTACATAGTTTATGGCCCTCTTTTAACGGGTGGAACTTCCATTATGTTCGAAGGAGTACCTACATTCCCCGATGCTGGAAGGTTCTGGGAAGTTGTTGAAAAATATAAAGTCACACAGTTCTATACTGCTCCTACTGCAATCCGCGCGCTGGTTGCACAGGGTGATGAATGGGTAACCAAACACGACCTGAGTTCTTTAAAAGTACTCGGTACTGTTGGCGAACCAATCAACGAAGAAGCATGGCGCTGGTACCACGACCTTGTAGGTGGCGGACGTTGCCCGATTGTTGACACATGGTGGCAAACAGAAACAGGTGGTATTATGATCACTCCATTGGCCGGATTAACCCCGACCAAACCTTCACTGGCAACTTTACCTCTTCCCGGAGTACAACCGGTACTGGTCGATCCTGAAGGAAAAGAATTAAAAGGAAACAGTGTTGAAGGAATCCTTTGTATCAAACATCCATGGCCCGGAATGTTGCGCACAACTTATGGCGACCACAAACGTTGCTATCAAACCTACTTCTCAGCTTTCAAAGGATTATACCTGACTGGTGATGGTGCTAAACGTGACGAAGAAGGGTACTACCGCATTATTGGCCGTATCGATGATGTAATTAATGTTTCAGGGCACAGGATTGGCACCGCCGAAGTAGAAGATGCGATTAACCAGCATCCAAAAGTTGTTGAATCAGCAGTTGTTGGTTATCCTCACGATATTAAAGGAGCCGGGATTTATGCTTACGTAATTTGTGAAGAATTATCGGATAAAGAAATGGCAACTATTGAAAATGAAATAAGGGCAACCGTAAACAAATTTATCGGTCCTATTGCCAAACCTGATAAAATCCAGATCGTCAGTGGATTACCAAAAACAAGATCCGGAAAGATCATGCGCCGCATCCTTCGCAAAATTGGTGAAGGCGACGCAACCAACCTGGGAGATACTTCTACACTGCTCGACCCGGGTGTTGTTGAAGAAATTATCAATGGAGCTAAAGTTGAGGTTAAACGCTAACATTTGCTTGATATTTAAAAGGTGCCTTTTTAAGGGCGCCTTTTTATTTAAAATTTAAAAAACCGAATTTATGGAAAATCAAAAAGTTTTCAACCGGGGATTAGTTGTACTTGGTGCAATCCTTATACAACTTGCCCTGGGAGCAATTTATGCATGGTCTGTTTTTACCCCATCATTAAAAAGTGCTGGTTGGTCAAGTGAAGATACACAGTGGGTATTTGCAATTGGACTTGCTTCTTTTGCACTGTTTATGGTATTTGCAGGTAAAAAATTAAACTCCTGGGGACCAAGGACACTTTCCTGGACTGGAGGTATTATATTAGGAATTGGTTATTTACTTGCAGGTTTGTTCGGGGGAACTAACTTTACTGCACTTTTAATTTTAATAGGCCTTATTGGTGGAATGGGAATCGGATTTGCCTATGTAGTACCTATTGCAGTTGGGATGCGTTGGTTTCCTGATAAAAAAGGAATGATCACCGGACTGGCAGTTGCAGGCTTTGGATTTGGAGCAACTTTGTGGGTTAAATTGGCAGGCTCATGGGGCCACCTGATTGAAAATACAAGTTTATCTACAACCTTTACTATTTACGGGATTGCATTTGCAGCTATGGTTATAATAGGCGGTATTTGGATGAAATTCCCGCCGGCAGGATGGAAACCCAAAGGATTTGAAGCAAAAGAAGAAAATCAAAAAGCTGTTGTTTCCAAGATAAAAGATTTTACAGTTAATGAAATGTTGGGGAAAATCCAGTTTTACCTGATTTTCTTCACGTTTGTTTTCAGTGCAGGAGCAGGCCTGATGTCAATCGGTTTAATGAAGCTTTATCCAATGCAGGCCCTAATGGAATCGGGAGTCAGTGAAACAGCTGCAAGTGCTATTTCAGGAACTGCCATGGCTGTATTTTACAGCCTTGCCAACGGACTTGGACGAATTATCTGGGGAATGTTGAGTGACAAACTGGGTCGTAAACGATCTATTATTCTCATGACAGCCATTCAAGGTGTAACGGTAATACTTTTTACTTATATGGCCGGGTCAGAAATGTTACTATACCTCGGCGCTACATTAATCGGATTTAATTTTGGAGGTAACTTTGCCTTATTTCCCACAATCACTGCCGATACTTTCGGAGCCAAAAATGTGGGCCAGAATTACCCGTTTGTTTTCCTTGCCTATGGTGTTGGTGGTATATTAGGTCCTATACTTGGCGGTAAGATGGGCGACCTGAATAATTTTGCACTTGCGTTTACTATTTCCGGGATTGCAGTTCTGATCGGAACTCTCCTTATCCTGTTTGTTAAACCACCAAAAGTAAAAGAAGCCTGATTTTAACTTACAATATTTTTACAGAAAACGTCCTGAAATCCGGGGCGTTTTCTTTTTTCCATTGTTAACTAATGCTTAAATCCTGATAAAAAATACTGCTTATCTTAATGCT
>JAFGGF010000158.1 GCA_016930735.1 Prolixibacteraceae bacterium | reverse complement strand
TGGTTTATAATGAAGAAATCGCCCCTGAAATGATTGTCGTTTGTATTCAGAATAATAACCGAAACAGGGATATGCTCCCTGCTGAAAGCCAATATGCACCGGATGGAGCCAGCAATGAGAAGTTTTTTCTTTTTCTTAGCAATGAAGTTATTCCTTTTATTAACTCCAGCTACAGGACAACCGATTTTAAAATTTTGTGCGGGCAATCGTTGAGCGGATTTTTCACTTTATACACATTTATAAAAAAACCCGGTTTGTTTGATGCTTATATTCCAATCAGCCCTTCGTTTGCCGATTGTAAAAACAGTTTTTTTGAAATCGCTAATAATTCAGAAATGACTGAAGACATGAAAAAAGCTCTGGTTCATGTTTCATTCGGAGGGAACGACAGGGAAAGTGATATTGGACTTTCAGCATCGCATTTGCTTGATATTCTGATTTCAAAAGGGAAGGACAGGGATGACCATTTTAAGTGGAAACTGGAAAAGTATGAAAAAGAAGGGCACGTTCCAAAACCGGCATTTTATGATGGATTGAAATGGATTTTTGAAAATATGGAGGAATGAAGGAAGTTGAAATAATTGAATTCGAAGATAAATACAAACAGGATTTTAAGTACCTGAATTACGAATGGATTGAAAAATCGTTTATTATTGAACCTGCCGACCTTTATATTTTAACAAATCCGGCTGAAGCAATTATCGATAATGGAGGTTTTATTTTTTTTGCCCAAGTTGATAATAAAATTGCAGGAACCTATGCATTGATAAAAGTTGATGATGAAACCTATGAGATTGCAAAAATGGCTGTGACCGAAAATTATCAAAACCTTGGAATCGGTAAAAAATTAATGGAATCTGCCCTTCAACATGCAAAACAGATAAAGGCAAAGAAGCTGGTTTTATATTCTCACACCAGGCTTAAGGTGGCTCTGAAAATGTATGCAAAATTCGGATTCAACACGGTAACAATAGACAACCATCCAACAAAACGTGCCAATATAAAAATGGAATTAATTTTAAACACAGAGAATTGAAACAATGAGAACTTATAATTTTATTCTTTGCGGATTTATTTTGCTCGCAATTTTCTCCTGCAAATCAAAAAATCAAACTTCGGATTTAGAAAAATCATCAAAAAATAAATTTTCTGAGACCTTATATTTTAACCAGGAGCCACCCGGATTAACTCCTGAGGTTTTTGCAACCGGATTGGTCAGTATACCAGGCAGGAATGAGAATTTTGCTGCTTTCTCACCCAATGGCGGTAGTTTTTATTTCGTGGCAAACGATACCATTTTTTACATGAATTATAAGGATGGCGAATGGACAAAACCTGATGTTGCCGAATTTTTGGGCGATAACGGAACCGGAAAATATTTGCGGGTCTCTCCTGATGGGAATTCAATAATCTTTAATAAAAATGGTGATTTATATGTGAATAAAAAAGATGGTGATCACTGGTCAGAGCCTGTGAAATTTTCGAACAATATTAATTCTGAAGAATATGAGTGTGTTGCCTGCATAACGGCTGATCAATCGGTTTTTTATGCATCACATAGGGAAGGGACAAAAGGACAATGCGACATTTTTTATTCAAAGTTTGCTGACGGTGAATATCAATCTCCGGTTGCAATTGAAACTTTTAATACTTTTCGCAGTGAATGTAATATTCTGGTATCGCCGCAAAATGACTTTTTGATTTTCACCTGTTTTGAAAATGAAGACAGCTTTGGAAGTACCGATATGTATATCAGTTGTCAACTGGAAGATGGGAACTGGTCGGAACCGGCTAATTTGGGAGAGGTACTAAATACCAAATATGCTGATTCTCCTTTTTCATTTACACCCGATGGAAAGTATTTTCTTTTCGGCCGGAATAATGTAATCGATTCAACTGATAACATGGATATTTTTTGGGTTGATGCTATTCTTATTACTGAAAAAATAGAGCAAATCAAGAAAGAGAGTATTTTTAAAAGTAGTATTAGACATCTTGAACAAAATTTCCCGGATGATATTGCAAAAATATTTGCATCAGATGTTATTTCAACTGAAAAACTGGAGCATAGTGCCCCTGCTTTCACGCCCGATGGAAAAGAAATCTACTGGTCTGTTATCCGATTCTCGAATGATTCGATATTTCAGGATATCATGTTTACGAAACTTCAGGATGGGAAATGGACAGAACCGAAAATGGCACCTTTCTGTACCGGCAGGTTTTATGAAGGAGGACCGGTTATTTCTGCCGATGGAAACAAATTGTATATCTATCGGGGATTGGGTGCTCCACCTGGGGGCGATGCCCGAAAAATTAATATTATTTGCTATTCAAAAACAAAAAATGGCTGGGAAAATCCGGTTACCATTGAAGAAGGTGTTTTTCATTCTGTAGCCAACAATGGGAATATTTATTTTACAAAAGAAAAGTCGATTGCCCGCATAAAGTTCGAAAACGGTAAATATTCAGAACAGGAAATTCTGGATAATAAAATAAACAACCCTAATTTTCAAAACTGGACTCCCTATATTGCATCCAATGAAAGTTACCTGATATTTTCCAGGGTTGATTTTCAGGGCGATTACGGTGAGTTACTAATCTCATTTTACGACAGGGAGAATGATTCATGGAGTGACCCTGTAAATCTTGGGCCAAAAATTAATTCCGGTTATCAGGAACGATTCCCGGGCTTTTCACCTGATGGAGAATTCTTTTTCTTCACACGCCCACGCGATGGATATAGCCTGGATATTTGGTGGGTTAAATCTGACGAAATTAAAAAATTGTAAATAAAGAAATATGAAAAATTGTAGCCGATATTTGTTTTCCGTAATGTTTGTTCTGACATGTTCAGCAAATTTATCAGCACAGGAAATTTCAATCGGTTTTCGCGATTCTTTAAAATCAGAAATTTTAAACGAAACCAGGTATATTTTTATCCGTTTACCTGAAAATTACAACAACTCAGAAAAATTATATCCTGTTCTTTACAGGCTGGATGGAGACAAACACCTGTTTGTAGAAACTGTCGGAACAGTGGAGCGGTTGGTTTACCATGAAGAAGTTATTTCTGAAATGATTGTGGTATTGATTGAAAATACCAATAGGGGTAGGGGTATGTGGCCGGTTCGGTCGCAAACCGGACCAGATAATTTTCAAAAGTTTTTTGATAATGAATTAAAGCCAACCATTAATAAAAAATTCAGGACTAACAGTACGGATATTTTGTGTGGGCAATCGATGAGCAGTGCATTTGTTTTGTATTCATTTTTAACCAGCCCCGATTCATTTGATGCCTGGATTGCCTGCAGTGCCGGATTTCCCGGAGGTGAAGAGTTTTATTATAATCTTGCAGGAAAAAATCTGAATTCCGAATTGTTTAACGGAAAAACAATCGTAATGACAAACGGGCTTTCAGATTCATACGATCCGGAGCAGAAAATC
>JAFGGF010000157.1 GCA_016930735.1 Prolixibacteraceae bacterium | reverse complement strand
CGTTCAAGTAAAAAATAAACGGGCCTGAAACCATCGGTACAACAAACAACAGCCGATTCTCTTCCCATTGATATCTGCTGGATAAACGGGCGGATATCGGCCCAGGCCCAATTGCAGAAATTTTCGGGGCAATCCCATTTGTTTTTTGTTATATACTCACCACCAACCTGAAATGCCTGGCAGATTTTTCCTTTACCATTTGTGTATTTTTCATACAAGTCCTGATGGTAATCCTTTCGGAGGACAGTAATTTTACACCTGATTGATTTTTTCTTTTCCTGATTAATTGTTAATGTACTTCCCATTGTTGAGGCCGCCAATGTACAAGCCGATGTTGCCGCCACGGTTGTTGCCAAAAATTTTCTTCGTTTCATAATTTAAAAAGGTTATTGATTCTTTTACGTCGGACAAGATCAGATATTTTTGATCTTATTATCTCAAATGTAATGTTAAAACATTGTTAATGAGGTGTGAAACTGTCATTAATCAGGGGGTAAATTACCAGTTTGGCTTACCAATGATATTCATAATCCTTTTTAAAACAATTTTATCCCTGAATAATTCAATAATCTTTAAATTTGTTTTAAGAACCAGTAATTTGAAAAGATGAATTTTATAAAACGAAGCTTGTTTATCATTCCTGTGATTTTTGCGTTTCTTATTTCATGTAATTCATTACAAAAAAAAAGGAAAATCCATCCCTGGGAAATGCAGGAAATTGTATTAAATGCGGAGAACGTTTATAATAATCCTTATTCAGATGTTACCTGTTGGGTTGAACTGGAAGGTCCCTGCTTTTCAAAAAGAGTTTATGGATTTTGGGATGGAGGCAATATTTTTAAAGTCAGGATTAGCGCTACGGTGCCGGGGACTTGGAAATGGAAATCGGGTTCGAATCAGATTGCTGATAAAGGGCTAAATAATAAAACCGGCGAATTTGAGGTTTTTTCCTGGACTGAAAAAGATTTGGATAAAAATCCAAACAGAAGAGGGTTTGTCAGGGCATCGGAAAACGGCCATGCCTTACAATATGCCGATGGCACACCTTTTTTTATGGTCGGCGATACATGGCTTGCAGGAACTACATGGAGGCTGCCATTCAGAAATACATTTGTTTCCGATGATTATATACCCGGCCCCGGGATCGGATTTGAAGACGCAGTAAACTTCAGAAAAAACCAGGGATTTAATTCGGTGAGTATGATTGCCAGCTTCCCTAACTGGGAGGTTGATGGTAATGCCAATACCTATGCAAATGAAGAAGGGATTTTTGTGAGGAATGCCTGGGAGAAATTTGATTATCCGGTTGGAGAAAACCAGGTGACTGCAAAAGATATGCGCGATGAATACGGGAACAGACCATTCCACATGTCGGAAGAACACCCGGGTGTAGCTGATTTTGACCGGATTATTCCTGAATATTTTCAAAGCCTCGATAAAAAAATGCAGTATTTGTCGGATCAGGGATTTGTACCACTGATTGAAACTGTCCGCCGTGATATGGGGCCAACATGGAAAGCATATTTCGATTTTAATGAATCGTATTCCAGGTATGTACAATACCTGATTTCAAGGTACGGAGCTTACAATATACTTTTTAGCGGCATCCACCTCGATTGGATTCCAAAGAATTATAGCCTTACGGCTGATGAATTCAATGAAGCTCTAACCTATCATTTAAATAAATACGGACCGATGCCTTTTGGGCAAATGCATACAACTCTGATCAATAATTCAACCTATCCGCAATTCGGTCATGGTGATGATTGCCCCTGGCTGACCATGCACAGTGTTGGTAATAAACCTCGTGACCACAGGGTTTCAAAATCACTTGATACACTTTTTAACCTTGAACCGCCTTACCCGGCTATAAATTTTGAACCTTACTATACAGGATGGAATCATGAAATAAATATGCCCGGTGGAGAGCGTCCTCCTGCAAATTCAGAAAGAGACAATTATTTTTCACGTGCACAAATGTACGGTTCGGTTTTATCAGGAGGTTTGTCAGGGCATGTTCATGGAACAGCTGCCTACGATATCACAACTACGGGCGAACCTGAAGGAATGCGCCCTCATTTTTGGGAGGCATTAAAATATGAGTCGGCAAATTACATGAAACATTTAAAAGAATTTATATTGTCGGAAGGTGCAAAATATCAGGAACTTATTCCGGCGCATAACGACCTGAATCCACAGAAAGCTCCGGGTGCACCCGAATCCGGGCTGGATGGCTGGGCATATATGATGCGGACAAAAGAAAAAGATTTTGCATTGCTTTATTTTGAGAATCAATCGATTATGCCTGAACTAAATGGTTTCAAACCTGAATCAGAATATGAAATAAAGTGGTTTGCACCGGTTTCGGGAGAATGGAAAAATTCTTCAAAAACGAAATCAGATGAAAATGGTAAAATTATTTTACGCAAATTTCCGGACGGTGGAAATATCTGCGAATCGGACTGGGCTTTAAAGATACTGGCATTAAATTAGAAGAATACCCAATATGAAGTTTGTATTTTTAAAAACTGATTCTAACTAAATAAATTCTTTTTCGACATAAACCGTTCTATCAGTAACAGAATTGATGATGCTGTTAAAATTGCCCCGATACTCAAAGGCACTTTCCCAATTTTTTCGAATATAGTCTGGTATTCCCGGGTGATTGTTTTACTTGCTTCCGGTAAAAGAGTTGAGGAATCTCCACTGATCACACCTGTAGCCGAAAGAATGATCATGGTAATTCCAAGCGCAACAAAAAGTAACACAAAAACCCAGAAATTTTTTCCAAGGACTTTAATTCCTTTATTCAGGATTTTGGCTGTTTCTTCATCGAAAATCCGGTTCATAACCTTTAATGTAAAATCATTACCCGGTTTTTCCAGCCTGGTTTCCTTTACCAGTTTTTTCAATTCCATATCATTATTAATCTCTTTCATAACAGCGAATCTATTTCTTCTTTTAACATTTCATTTAAAATAATATGCAGTTTTTTCCTAGCCCTGAACAATTTTACCTTTGTATTGCTGACCGAGAGTTTGGCAACCCTGGCCAGTTCCTCGATTGTCTGGTCTTCGTAATAATACAAAATGACCAGTGTATAATCATCTTCAGGCAACTTTTTTAAAGCTGATTCCAGTATTTCCCTCCGTTCTTCTTCACTGAATCCATCGAAATTGAAATCATCGTCTTCATCAGCAATCTGTACATTTTCCAGGGACCTTATATCATATTTCTTTTTTCTTACCTGCGAAATACAATGATTATAGGTTACACTGTAAAGCCAGGTTGAAAATTTCGAACTGCCCCGGAATTTATCAAGCGAATGATATACTTTGATAAAAACCTCCTGAGCCATTTCCTCAGCCTCATCACGATTTTTAAGAACTTTCAAAGCAATGGAGAATACAACATCTTTATAATTTTCAACGATATAAGAGAAATGGTTTGTTAGCCCACTCTTCACTTTTTCTATATAATATAGATCGTCGTGTTGCTCCATGTGCCTTTTAGACGTAGTAAAACCACTCGGGTTACAAGTTCAGAAATTTTTACGATATTTTAATATTATATATCAAAACCAAATGATATTTGTATGAAATTTTTGTAACCTGCCTGGTTATAATCATAAATAATTTCATTAATCAAAAAATAATTTGTAACCACCTTATTAAGCCTGCGTCATAAGTTCAGAAAATTAAAAATATTCACTTAAAAATTAAAGTCATGTTAGCAGGAGTTTTAGTACCGGTTTCGTTCTTCTTAGCCATTTTTGCCATTCTTTATGTATATTATACAACACGCTCGAAAGAAAGGCTGGCTTTGGTAGAAAAAGGCGTTGATGCCAATATTTTTAAAATTGATCCTAAAGAATCAAGGCTCAATCTTGTTAAATGGGGCATCTTTCTGATCAGCCTGGCAGCAGGTGTTATCGGAGGTTATGCACTTGGTGCAGTTATCGATGAAGTTGTTGCTTTCTTTACAGCCATCTTATTTGCCGGAGGTGTTGGTTTGATTATAGCATATATTGTTTTATCCAAAATGAAAGAAAAATAGGTAAGGTAAGGTGTACTTGAATAATAAAGCCGGTAATAATACCGGCTTTATTATTTTGTATAATATTCAATCATCTTAATAATTGCATTTTTACAGGCAGGGCAAAAATCGTCTGTTTCGTTGCTTTTCATCCGGCAGTCCATCATTGGGCTGTAAATCCCTTTTTCCATATAACCACCCCCTTCAAAAACACCGACAGAATTTTTATACCTGTTTTTACGCGGAGTGGGTACCGGGATTGAATCAGTAACCAGGTTTTTCCATTTCGAATCGAAATTAACCAGGGTTGTCAGGTTTGGCTCCCATGGTTCAATTTCAGTGTTGTAAAAATCTTCGTAAGCAACCGCTGAGCTGTAATATTCATCAGCCAACCCGGCAAATCCATGCCCGAATTCATGCACAAATACTTTAGGTGATAGTTCATGGCCCGAAGTGCAAACAGTTATCAGGTTGTAAACACCACCACCTCCGTAACGTTCAGAGTTTACCAGAATGTAAATCTGGTCCCATGGAACTTCGGCTGCGGCTTCATAAATATTTTTTAAATCCGATGTTGTAAGATAACGGTCAAGGTCGAATGTATAATAAGAAGAGTTGAAGGCCGTGTTTTTATAAATATGCTCTCCGGGTATGTCAGTCCCCGATTCCATTGAGGGTGTTTTTACAGCATAAACATTGAAACTGTTTTTTTCCTCTTTGAAAGGTGTAACTTCAAATAATAAATTTATTAAACGCCGCGCATCTTCAATAAAATCGTCCATTTCGTACTCAGTATAACCTTCGGCCAAAATTGCAATGTCAACTTTGTTTTCCGGTTTACCATTGTCAATAATCTTCTCAAATTCAAATTTTTCAGGTTCCTCCCTGTTAATGAAATAGTCTTTCGGGTCAATTTCAGTCTGAAATATCTCTTTAAAACTTCCATCCCACTGGCGGGCATCGATTAAAAGTTTCACCTTGTTTTTTGGAAAGGGGAAAAACACAGCCTGGTAATATGTTTTGTTTGTTGTTTTTGCTTCGGCAGTTGTTTGCCATTCCTGGAATAATGTGCAAAATCCTTTGGAAAATATGAGGATATCTGATTCAGAGTCAAAAACACGATAACGGTACGATCCATAATTAAAAGGATCGGTCAGGTTTGTTTTTGTACCTGCCCAATGTGGCTCGGCCTTTATTTGTTCCGGATAAACAACAACATTTTTTTGATTTCCACCCAAAAGGAAATCGAACCTGAGAGTACTGTTTTTAAAATACTGGTTGTAATCGATCTGAGCCTTAAGGAATAAAGGTAATGTAAATAATATTAGAAAGATTTTCAGTTTCATATCATCATCATTTTTGTATTTTTAAAGATGTAAAATTAATTAGAGAATGAAGTCGGTATACCTGTTTTTTTTAGAGCTTTTCAGAAGAAGTGAATCGTTGGATTTTTTGGCAAAACCAATTGCGGCTCTTGTTGTTTTGGCCATAATAATTGTAATTGCCTGGTTATCACATTTTATCACACGTAAAATAGTGGTTAGT
>JAFGGF010000156.1 GCA_016930735.1 Prolixibacteraceae bacterium | reverse complement strand
CTGGGGAATGAAGCATTACTTGCCGAATCGATCGATAAAGAATTAACCCTTCGGGAATACGATATCAGGATTGTAAAAAAATACCTTGAAAAATACGGTAACAACACCAAGCTGGTTGCAGAAAAGCTGGACATAGGTGTTGCCACAATTTACAGGATGCTGAAAGAAAATAATTGAATTCATTTATCATTTTGATAATACCCTATCAATATGATAGCATTTCCAAAACCTTTTAAAAACCTAATGTTCTGTTTCTCAGTTTAGTATTTTAATAAAATTTCTACTGGCACAGGATTTGGCTATTCCTGCATCACTAATCAATTAATGGAGGATATAGTCATGGAAAACAAAAAAGCTGTAATTGTAAAAGTATCGGCAGCCTTATTTATTGTTTTAATAACATTATTCGGTGCCATAATAATCAATCGGAAAGAATCGCAGATAAAAAAGCTGAACAATAAAACAGAAGACATTAACTCAATGCTTGCTGAAAGAGATTCAGTTTTGAATGACCTGTTTAATTCTTTTAATGAAATAGAAACCAGCCTCGATTTTATTAAACTCAGGAGAAATCAGATTGAAATTATCCAGGAAGAAGGTGTTATTAGTCAAAATGAATCAATCGTAAATGATATCAGGCTTTTAGACTCGTTACTTGAAAGGAACAGCCAGAAAATTAAAATACTGGAAGCAAAACTTAAAAAATCCGGGATTCAGGTAGCTACACTGAATAATAAAATTTCCAGTTTAACTCAAAACATTGATATGCAGAATTCAGAAGTTATAAAACTGAAAGAGAAACTGGAAGAAAAGGAGCTACAGATTACAGAATTAAACGGTAAAGTTGACGGGCTTCAGTCTGAAATTCAAATGAAAGATAATTATCTGACAGAGAAGGAAAAGATCATTAAAAATCAGGATGAAAAACTGCATAAAGCATTTTTGGCATATGGAACATACAAGGAGTTAAAAGAGAACGGGCTTGTAGAAAAAGAAGGTGGAATATTTGGAATAGGCGGTTCAAAAACAATCCCGGGGAAAGTTGAAGAAGGCTCCTTTATGCAACTCGATATCAGGGAAACAAGGGAAATTCCGTTGTTCACAAGAAAAGTGAACTTTATTACCGAGCACCCCGACAGCTCTTACAGGTTTCTTATGGATGAAGGGCTGATTACTTACCTTGAAATTGAAAATCCTGATGAATTCTGGAAATTATCAAAGTATGCAGTATTGGAAACTAAATAAGAAAACAGAAAAATAAATCAAAACCAAAAAAATTCTGCCATGGTTGTCAATGAAAAAACTATCGTTGTGAGGAGGGAAAATTTTGTTAAATCGACGATGATGCTTGCCTATTCAATAGTAAAAGTTAAGCATACAGAAGCCTGTGATATGGCTACGATAAAACAAATCGAAGAAGGGGGAATAATGCTGAGTTTAAGCGTTTTGCCTTCAGAGTTTAATGATGTACTGGGAGCTTTTATTACCATATCTGAAGTTTGGCTCGACAATAAAAAACTTAACGGATTTAGCAAACAAACTATTGAACTTTCAGCATATCAGGAAGGAGATATTAAACTTCTTTTTAGCGGTAATATAAACGGCGGTACCTTTAAAAAAATAACCCTCATTTTAGATCATGATACAGATGAAACAGGTGATTTTCCAGGGTGTTATATTTTAAATGATGACAACCAAAAAGAACAAATAAATTCATGTAACAGGTTAAATAAAATTGATTTTACCAAAACAATTAATGTTAATCCTGATAAAACAACTGAAGTAGTTTTTCAGGCCGACCTTGAAAAAATACTGGCTTTTCACCTACAACCAATTAATTCCGGGAAATGGGATTCTCAAAACTTTATTGAATTGTCGGATTCTTTTAAAGTAGTATTAAAGGAAGAATGTTCCATGGTAAAAGGTGAAATAAGCCGGTTAAATTGTTCTGCATGTGAAATTTATGTGCTTGCATATAAAAAAGGCGAAATTGGAATGCTGGAAAATTGTTTTGACCAGGAACAATATACAACCCTCATAAAAAATGCGGTAGCAGGTTCAAAAGTAAAACCTTATGGGGGTTACCAGCTTTCATTACTGGAAGCCGGAGAATATGAAATTCATCTGGTTTCATTTAACAGGGAATATAATCGTATGTTCCGATTTAAAGGAATGGTAAATTCTTCAAGCAATATTCCTGGATTGATTTTAAAAAATGTATCGGTCCCTGCAAAAAGTGAAATACAATTGAACATTGATATTATAGGTGTGATTTAATCCGGTTTATATTCCTAGTTAGTTTTAGATTCAGAATGACCGGTTTGTTTGATGTAGTTCAGTTATCAATTTGGTATATTGTAAACTTACGTATCACAAGCTACATCAGCAACCAACTCCGGGCTGTAAGCCCGGAGTTTTTTTTCAGGTTAATTAATTTTCATCAGGTATTTTTTTAATTTTGGAATAATTAACTTAATTCGTCTAACATGGAAATAAATACATTAGCCCAATTGTATAATAATTCTTTTCAGAAAAACTGGGATTTACCTGCTTTTACTGATTATGAAGGGAAGGAATTGCTCTATAAAGATGTTGCTGTAATTATAAAATCACTTCATTTGTTTTACCAGTTATCAGGACTGCAAAAAGGAGATAAAATTGCTGTTCTGGGGAGGAATTCGGCACATTGGGGGACAGTATTTTTGTCAGCAGTTTCTGCAGGATTGGTGATTGTTCCTATTTTGCCTGATTTTAATAACGATGATACCAACCATATTGTTAATCATTCAGGATCAAAGATATTATTCGGAGCAAAAAGCCTGATCGACAAAGTTGATTTTAATAGTAGCGGCAATTTGAAAACGTTGGTATTTCTCGAAGATTTTAGCATGTATAAGGCAAAAGATGAAAATTCGCAATACAAACTGAATGATGCATTTGAATATTACAAAGAAAATCCATTAATTAAAAATAGCTTTGAATTCTCTGAATGGGGCAGGGAAGAAATGTGTGTGATTTCATATACTTCGGGGACATCGGGGTTTACAAAAGGAGTTATGATACCGGAGCGTAGCCTGGCTTCGAATATTATTTATGCGCAGGATCATATGCCTTTAAAACCAGGTGATAAAATTGTATCGTTCCTCCCGATGGCACATGTTTATGGCTTACTGTTTGAATTTCTTTTCCCGGTAACATTAGGATGCCATATTACTTTTTTAAGTAAAATCCCTTCTCCTGCGATTATTACAAAAGTGTTTGGCGAAGTTAAACCACATCTTATTTTATCGGTTCCCCTTGTTATTGAAAAAATTTATAAGAAAAAAATATTACCGGTAATTGAAAAACCGGTTATGAAAATTGTATTAAAAATTCCGGGATTATCTGCATTAATTTTAAAGAAAATAAAAGCCAAACTGATTGAAACTTTTGGTGGAAGGTTTTTTGAAATTGTTATTGGCGGGGCACCACTAAGCGATGACGTTGAAAAATTCTTTAAACGCATTAATTTTCCTATTACCGTTGGTTATGGTATGACTGAATGCGGGCCACTTATCAGCTATGAAGCATGGAACAAAACAATGCCATCATCAGCCGGTAAACTTGTCGACAGGATGGAAGTCCGTATTGATTCAGAAGATCCTTATAAAACTGTTGGTGAAATTCAGGTTCGCGGGGAAAATGTAATGTTGGGATATTATAAAAATGAAAAAGCAACAAAAGAAACTTTTACTGAGGATGGCTGGTTAAAAACCGGTGACCTTGGAATTATTGACCTGAATGATTTTATTTTTATAAAAGGGCGTGAAAAAAATATGCTGCTTGGCCCATCCGGGCAGAACATTTATCCCGAAGAAATTGAAGCAAAACTGGCAAACACGAATTATGTAGCCGAATGTGTTGTGACAGAAAGAGATTCAAAACTGGTTGCCTTGGTTTATCCCGATTTTGAAGCTTTAAAAGCTGATCATGTTAATGAATCTCAGATACCCGACATTATGGAAGAAAACAAAAAGAAGGTGAATTCACAGTTGCCTAAGTATGAGCAAATCAGTTCAATAGAACTTGTAAATGAAGAATTTGAAAAAACACCTAAAAAGAATATAAAACGGTTTAAGTATATCTGAAATCAGGGGTTGTAAATACGTAACATCCCGTTTACAAAAGATGTATAATATTGCCTGAGCCCCTCCTGTGCCGGGCCACTTGACGGAAAGCCCCCGCCAATAAAAATATACTCAGAACCACAACATGAACAGGTTCCGGTTACACCTTCATTTTTTACTTTGCACGATTTATTTACTTCGTGGGTGCAGGTAGCATCATAAGCATTAAACGATCCGGGAGTTTCACAATAAACAATAACACCTCCGAATCCGATATTGGGAATATATATTGAATTGCCGGTAATATTAACCTCGGGGTATAAATTTACATTAATAGTATATGAAAAAGGAACAGATGGTACAACCGATTCTTCAATCTTCTCGCAACCCGGTATGAACAGGCTGAAAAAGATCAGGCTGACCAAAAATCTCCCGACATTTTGAAATGTCTCATTCATTTTTCCTATTTTTACTCTTAAACTGTAAAATTAAACAATTTATTTTGCGCAGATAAATTAAAATTGAATGGATGATATAATAGTTATATTGTTAACATTGCTTATAATGGTTGTAGGGGCAATAAGCCAGATCAAAAAGAAGCAGAAACAGCCGTTGCAGGAAGAAACACTGGAAAGAAAAACAACGGGATTAAATTTTTGGGAAGAATTTCTTGATGTAGAGGATAATTCAGGGATTAATGCAGAGCCTGTGGTTCAGGAAGTAATTGCCCCCGTTGTCGTACCGGATCCAGAACCTGTTATTAAACCTGTTGTAAAAGATGGAATAAAGGGAATTCAGAGCAATTACATAAGAGATATTATTAAAGACACACAAATCAGCTCTTATAAAAAAGGAGCGAACTTGCCCGAAGGTTTTTCTTTGCGAAAAGCAGTTATTTTTTCAGAAATTCTTGATCATAAGTATTTTTAACAGTTTCATTATTAATATTTTTATTGAATTATTTTCAAAATCTGAATAATAATATTTAAATTTGCACACATGGAAGAGTCCCGATGATTTTCGGGATTCTTCCTGTTTTTATATATCAGATGACAAAAATGGAGGAAATATAAATGGCAGAAATAACTTATTTAACACAGGATGGTTTAAAAAAGTTAAAGGAGGACCTGGAAAATCTTGTGAATG
>JAFGGF010000155.1 GCA_016930735.1 Prolixibacteraceae bacterium | reverse complement strand
GTCAAAATTTTATAGAAACGTTTACACCCGGAGAATTACGAAAAAAGACAGAACAAAAGTTGACCAGACTGTTATCAAAACCTCAAAATGCCGATATGAAAATGATGGTAATTGCAGCTGGTGACAAAGAACTCAACACGGAATGGTCGGTAAATGTATTATTTAATCACCTTGAAATGTCCTCAAAAATAATTATTATAACAAAAAATAAATAAGTTATGCTATACGAAGAAATGGATTTCACCGATGCAAAAATGTTGCGAGAGAAAGCAGAAATGCGACTGAATGAGAAGCAAAAAAAAGAAGACGGTGCATTGAAGGAAACCGATGTAAATAAACTTCTGCACGAATTACAGGTACACCAGATTGAACTGGAGCTGCAAAATGAGGAGTTGCGACAGGCTTATGAAACAGCAGAAACAGCCTTAAAAAAATACACCATGTTGTTTGATTTATCCCCCCTGGGTTATTTTTCTCTTGATGCTGAAGGAACAATTTGCGACCTTAATTTCACTGGTGCCGATATTTTGGGTGAAAGACGCTTTAGCTTGATAAACAGCAATTTTAAACTTTTTATTTCAGATGATTCAAAATTGGTATTTAATAACTTCTTCAGCAAATTATACACCAGTAATGTTAAAGAATCGTGCGAAGTGTTACTTGGATATAACAGTAAGCCTCTTTGCCGGGTATATATGGAAGGGATAGTTACTGAGGAGGAACAAAAATGCCTTTTGTCGGTTGTCGATATTTCGAAGTTTGCAAAGGTGTGAATGATGTAACTCTTTCCCTGAATTGTGTAATGCCTTCCGGAGCGGCACAGATTACCTTTAGGTCGTCGAATTAATTCTACAATGAAAATGGAAGGAGATGAAAACAAAAAAAAACAAATAAACTCCCAACAGGTATTCAATTTTAAACTGCATAAGTCGCTCCGGCTGCAAATAAAACGGATATTTATTTCAGTATTTATATTACTGACCACTTTTACATTGACGGCTGATGAACTTTCAGAATTTATCAGCCAATTCATAAATAAAAAACCAGCAGGTTTATCGTATGAAATTGATCAGGAAAATCTTTATTCAAACAGGGTACTTCAAAAATTTTATCAAAACCGGAATTATGCTCCCGCATGGATAAACTCCAAAGCCCCAATCTGGATAAATTCGAACATTCCTCCCTGGATTAACGCGAAATCACCGGTCCGGATCAATTCAGATTCCCCTGGCTGGATTGAATCCGATATCCCTGTCTGGATTAATTCCAATGTGCTAGGGAAAAATGGTTATGTACTTTTGGATTATATCCGGCAGGTAACCAGGCATGGGTTGAATCCAAACGACTACCATTTATTACTGCTTGAAAAGTATATCGATAAAACAATGCTGTTTATGGCGATGAATACCGAGGATTTGATGAAACTGGATATATTGCTTACTGATGCTTTTTTATTTTTGGGTTTGCAATTGTATTACGGTAAGGTTGACTCTGAAAAGGAAGGCGACAATTGGAAAATACAGCGAAAGGAACCGGAATTGCAGTTTAACCGGAAATTAGAAGAAGCGCTGGCCGCCGGTGATATTGCCAACGGTCTTAATATGCTCGCGCCGAGGTACCGTTCCTACTGGATGATGAAAGAAGATTTGGCATTTTTTCTTGGTTTGAAAAATGAAACCTGGCAGGCAATAGTTTCAGATACCACAATTAATCCAGGCCAGTCAAGCCAGTTGCTCCCAAAAATAAAAGAAAGGCTGATAAAGCTGAGGTATCCCTTGTTAGACAGTATGTCTGTATATTATAACGAGGAACTTGAAAAGCAAGTGAAAATTTATCAAAAAGACTGGGGGTTAAATGCCGACGGTGTGATAGGAAAGGGAACGTTGCTTGCGCTAAACACCGAGCCGGATATACTTATAAGCCGGATAAAAGTAAATATGGAGAGGTTCAGATGGCTCCCGTTATACGAGCCCCAAAAGTACCTGATGGTAAATATTGCAAACTTTGACCTTGTTTTTATTGATGACGTTGACACACTTATTTCAATGCGGGCTATAGTTGGAAAAGATTACCGGGAAACACCTGTTTTTGATGCACTAATGTCTTATATTGTTTTTGGCCCAAGTTGGACAGTACCCCCGACCATTTTAAGGAACGATGTGATTCCTGAACTACTTAAAGGACCTGATTATCTGGTGAAAAAGAAAATGAAACTGCTCAAAAGCAATGGATCGGAAATAGCTTACTCCGAAATTGACTGGACTAAAATATCCAGGAATAATTTTCCCTATATGGTACGTCAAAAACCCGGCCCGGAGAATGCATTGGGTAAGGTTAAATTTATGTTTCCAAACAATTACAATGTTTATATTCACGATACTCCTTCAAGGGGTTACTTTGCCCGAGACGACCGGGCTATGAGTTCGGGGTGCATAAGAATTGAAAAACCTTTTGAACTGGCTGAATTACTACTGGCCGATTCTCCGGAATGGACATCAGAAAAAATTCATGATGCCATGCAGCAGAACAGGGAACAAACAGCAACCCTTAAAACTCCTGTTGATGTTTTATTGCTTTACCTTACTGCGTGGACTGACGGAAACGGACGCGTACAGTTCAGAAAGGATATCTATATGAGAGATGAACTGGTG
>JAFGGF010000154.1 GCA_016930735.1 Prolixibacteraceae bacterium | reverse complement strand
CCAGGCGGTTTAAAGGTTAGTTGATTTTTGGTTTTTTCCCCGCTACAGTGGTAGCGGGGTTTTTATTTTTTATCGTAAAAACTAATTTCCCTTCCTCAAACTTATCATTTCACACAATAATTTATTACCATTAGTTGTTGAATAAAAGAACTTATTTAACTACTGATGCAAAAAACAATACATAGAATTGTTGTTGTTGGCATTTTTGCCATTGCAATGGCTTACCTCGAATCGGTTATAGTTGTTTACCTCAGGGATATTTACGGGATCAATAATTTGCTTACCGATTTAATCACTGAAGTTGATAAATATGTAAAAATTGAAATAGGCCGGGAAATTATGACTTTAATTATGCTTGCTTCCATTGGTATAATTGCCGGGAAAAACTTACAGGAAAAATTTTCCTACACTGTTTTTGCTTTTGGCATCTGGGACATTTTCTATTATATATGGTTGTATGTTTTTATTGGCTGGCCACAATCGTTGTTTGAATGGGATATTCTGTTTCTGGTACCTCTTCCCTGGTGGGGACCAGTTCTTTCACCAGTTTTAATCGCAATATTAATGTGTGCCGGAGCTGTAATCGTCATATTAAAATCATTTCAAAATATTAAAGTTCGCCTGAATTTATATGACTGGCTTCTCTTTTCCGGAAGTATCCTGTTTGCACTTGTAATTTTTATGGAAGATGCCATCAGGGTTTTGCCTGGCGGAATTGATGCTGTTGCTAGGGTCAGGCCTACTACTTTTAGCTGGCCATTATTCCTTATTCCAATTGTTGGAATGACGTATTTTGTTTTTCGTTTATCAAAGAAAAAACCTGTTTAAATCTTCATTCCCGGTTAATATTGTTTAACATTTTTTTATTTCTCATTTTGAATATTTTTATAAAAACACCTTACTTTTAAACAGAATTTCAAAAAACAGAAAATGAAAAATTTAATTATACCTGTTTTATTATTAATTGTAATGTCGGGATATTCTCAGACCCAATACATTGCCCATCGCGGAGCATCATACCTGGCACCGGAAAATACAGTCGCATCAGCAGAATTAGGCTGGGAACTCGGAGCCGATGCTGTTGAGATTGACATTCATCTGACAAAAGATACGCGTGTAATGGTGATCCACGATAATACAACCAAAAGAACTTGTCAAGGGAAAAATCTGACAATTAAAGATTCACCTTCAACATTATTACGCGATTTGGATGCAGGATCTTTTAAAGATGAAAAATTTAAAGGGGAAAAAATCCCTTTCCTGACAGAAATTGTTGAAATGATCCCTGAAGGGAAAAAACTGGTAGTAGAATTAAAAAGCGGAAGCGATGTTATTCCTCACCTCAAACGAATTTTCACTGATAATCCAAAACTAAGTCAGGTAGTGTTTATCAGTTTCGATTGGGATGCAATAATACAGGCAAAAGCTGAATTTCCTGAAAATGCCTGCTACTGGCTGAGTGCTTTAAAACCCGGGCTAAAAAAACGTATGGAACAGGCGGCTGAAATCGGGTTAGAAGGTGTTAACCTGAAACAATCGATGATTGATGATAAAATTATAGCACTGGCAAAAGAACTCAACCTGGAAGTACTTGCCTGGACAGTTGATGACCCGGAGGAAGCAAAACGGCTTATCGACCTGGGTATTACACAAATTACCACCAACCGCCCGAAATGGCTGAAAGAAGAAGTTAATAAACTTTAGATACTTTATTTATATAGCATTTTCAGAAGTTCCCCGGCAGCATCAAATGAGCTTATTCCGGCATTTAATATTTTATTTTCAAACTCTTTAATTGATTTTTTAATTTCTGGATTATTATAAAACTGCAATTTTAATTGTTCATTAATAGTTTCATACATCCAATAAAGGGATTGCTCATTTCTCCGTTTAATAAAATATCCGTTCTTAGCTGTTGTTAACCTGTAATCTTCAATCGAATTCCAGATTTCATATATACCGGTTTTTTTCAAAGCTGAACAAGTAAGAACTTTGGGTTGCCATTCTGATTCCTTGGGTGGAAATAAATGTAAGGCATTTTCATACTGCGCTTTTGCAAGCAAAGTTTTTTCCAGATTATTACCATCAGCTTTGTTTATGGCTATAATATCAGCCATTTCCATAATGCCACGTTTTATTCCCTGCAACTCGTCGCCGGCACCGGCAAGCATCAATAGAAGGAAAAAATCAGTCATTGAATGAACTGCAGTTTCACTTTGCCCAACTCCAACGGTTTCAATAAAAATAGTTGAAAATCCTGCTGTTTCACACAACACAATTGTCTCCCTGGTTTTCCGTGCCACACCACCCAGTGATCCTGCCGATGGACTGGGCCTTATATATGCCAGCGGGTCACCCGACAACTCTTCCATGCGGGTTTTATCTCCAAGTATACTGCCCTTACTTCGTTCGGAACTTGGGTCAACTGCCAAAACAGCAAGTTTTTTATTCTGAGAAGTGATCTGCTTACCAAGCACTTCAATAAATGTACTTTTTCCCACGCCCGGAACGCCTGTAATACCAACTCGAACAGAGTTTCCAGAATATGGCATGCATTTTAATACAATCTCTCTGGCAATATCCTGATGGGCAGGTTTGGAGCTTTCAATTATAGTAACCGCTTTACTAAGTATTGTGATGTTTCCGGCAACAATTCCCTTTACATATTCATCGGCTGACAGTAATTTCCTGTTTTTTGTTAAAAACCTGTCAATCGATTTTTTATCTGTTGGTAATGGCTGGCTGACTCCTTTATTCACAGACAAACCTTTATAAAACGGATCATTCTCAATATATTCCTTATCTTTTTCCACTATCCAGAGAATAATAAACTGTCTTCTTTTAAAAATAATTTATGCTAAAATACAATTAATAAATAAATGTAAAAAAAAGCCCCGGGAGCATACCCGGGGCATATTCAGTTTTAAAGTATAAATAATTTAACTTTCCGTTTCTACGTTGGAAGAAATCCTTAGTGTTGTTGTAGAATTTTTAGGGTCATTTGTAATAACTGTAATGGTTTTACTTTGACGGCCACGCTTTCCTTTTGAGTCAAAAACAACTTTAATAGGTACACTATCGCCGGCAGGAATTACCTTTTTCGCCGGAGTAACGGCAGTACATCCGCAGGAAGAACGAACATTACGAATGATCAAATCTCTTTTACCATTATTTTTTAATTCAAACGAATGTTCCACTTTATCATCCTGAGCGATTGTTCCAAAGTCGAAAGATTCAGAATCCCAGGTCGCAACCGGCGAATTTGCCAGATCTTCAGGGCTCAGTTTTGAAAAATCTTCTTCGACAGTTGCACTTAAAGTAATTGCATTCCTGTAATTATCATCTCCGTCAATAATTAAATAAATTCTGTCTGAAGTATAACCAAATACTTCCTTTTGTGAAGCATCATATTTTGCTTTAATCTCCGCCTTACCCTTTGGAGGGATTACTTCAGGTTTAATTGTTGCAACAATATGTGGCGGTACAGATTTAAATCCTACAGTAACAGGTTCATCGGTATCGTTAACCAGTTCTAGAGTGCCGGTTTTAGATTCGTTACTTGTTATTCTGCCAATAGAAATTGTATTTGTACGAACCCTCAATTTGTCTAAAAGCCTTGGATACAATTCAGCAATTGTTTTTTCACGTTGTTCAACAACACCTGATATTGTAAGATTCACGACAGGCGTTTCTGCATTACTTTGTACAGTTACCGATTTTGTAAATTTTCCGGGACGGTTTTGAGGATTATAACTGACCTGGATGGTTCCCTTTTGCCCCGGAGCAACAGGTTCACGTGTCCACTTTGGGGTTGTACACCCACAGGAAGCCCTGACACTGTTTAAAACCAAAGGCACATCACCACTATTGGTAAACTCAAATGAAGTGGTTTGAGGGCCGTCTTCTTCCTTGAATGTTCCAAAATCGTGATTCAGGTCCTGAAAAACAATTTTTGGCTTCTGCTGTGCATTTAATACTGTTACAGATAAAATAAGAACTGCAACCAAAATAAATCGGGATATTTGTTTCATAATTATTAATTTTATAATAAAATCATTTCAATTAGCCGAAAACAAAATTAGCGATGTAAAATCAAATATTTTGTTAATTGGCTGATTTATTTGTTAATAATTTGTTAATCGGGATTTTAAACAGATTTTATTGCATAGATTAGCCTGATGCATTTTAGCGGAAATGAAACAAAATACATTAAAATATATCATTGCTTTTGCAATAATTGTGGTTATTGGGATTTTTGCTGTACAATCGGTTATCTTAAAAAGCAGGTTTGATTTAAGTGAAAAACAATTCAACGAAAGTACACAGATTGCATTAAAGGAAGTCACCTGGCAGTTACTCGAATACAATAAATCATATTACGGGCAGTCGGCTGATTTTGAAAGCCTTGAACCTATCGAAAGGGTTTCAAACGATTATTACATTGTAAATGTTAATGATATTATCGATGGTGAGGTTTTAAAATTTCATTTAATTGAAGAATTTAAAAAACACGGAATCAATACCGATTTTGAATTTGCTGTTTACGATTGTGATTCTGATAGTATGAAATACGGAGCTTATATTTGTGCCGACGCCGATACCTGTAAACAAATAAAAAGTTATAACCTTCCAAAAAGCGATAAATACACGTATTATTTCGGGGTTCTTTTTCCAAAACGATCTCAGTATTTTAATTCCCGTATGAAAGGATCCTATATTTTCACTATCCTTTTAATGATCGTAGTCCTGTTTTTTGGATACACTTTTTATATTATCATCAAACAAAGAAAGCTTTCCGAAGTCCAGAAGAATTTTATAAACAACCTGACACATGAGCTGAAAACGCCCATTTCTGCTATTGGATTATCTTCAAGGGTATTAAATGATCCAAAGATTATTGAATCGCCCGAACGTTTACTCAAATACGCTGCTATTATTGAGGAACAAAACCAACGGTTGTCAAAAAATGTGGAAAAAGTTTTAAGCCTTGCATCACTTGAAAAAAATAAAATACAACTGAATCCTGAAGAAATAAATTTGAACGTCTTTGTTGAAAATATTATCGACCAGTTTAAACATACATCAAACGGTGTTAAATCACAGGTTAGTTTTACTCCCCTGGCAGTAAACGAAACAGTTTTTGCAGATAAATTTCATATTACCCATGTTTTTTTTAATATCCTTGAAAATGCTGTAAAATATTGTGAAAAAGTTCCTGAAATTTCAGTCAGGATAGAAAAACAAACTAAAAATATATTTATAATTTTTGAAGATAACGGTATTGGTATCCCTGACTATGCAAAGAAAAAAATATTTAAAAAATTTTACCGTGTACCGACAGGAAATGTACACAATGTAAAAGGATTTGGGCTTGGTCTCGATTATGTAAAAAAAATAATCGGGGCACACAACTGGAACATTAAGATTAAAGATAATCCTGAAGGTGGAAGTATTTTTTCTATTTTAATACCATCGAATTAATTGTATGGAAGGCAATAATATAAAAATCCTTTTGGTAGAAGACGATCAGGCTTTAAGCTTTATTGTCAAAGATAATCTGGCTCAAAAAGAATTTGAAGTTAATATTGCAGAAGATGGGTTAAAAGCCCTTGAACTTTATAATTCAAACAAATATTCTGTAATTATACTGGATATTATGCTGCCGAAAAAAGACGGATTTACTGTTGCCAGGGAAATACGGGAAATTGATCAAAGTACACCCATTATTTTCCTGACAGCCCGATCAATGACTGAAGATAAAATTAAAGGATTAACTATTGGAGGCGACGACTATATTACCAAACCATTCAGCATGGAAGAATTATTGCTGAAAATAAGGATATTCCTGAAACGCAGCCATGCCTATTTACCTTCCGATGAAAATAATGCACCTGTTGAAATAAGCATAGGGAAATACATTTTTAAACCTGAAGAACTATTGCTAATTTTTAACAATATTCCAAAAAGCCTGACTTTAAAGGAAGCTGAGTTAATTTCGTTTTTTTCCGGTAATCCGAATAAAATACTTGGCAGAAGTGAGATTTTAAAACGAATTTGGGGTTCCGATGACTACTTCCTGGGCAGAAGCCTTGATGTTTTTATTTCAAGGTTAAGGAAATATTTTAAAAACGATCCGGATATAAAAATAGTAAATGTCCATGGGATCGGATTCAGGTTTAACATCAAAAAATAGCAAATAAATAATAAAAACAATGACTGTTTTTCAAATTATATTACTGATTATCATCGGATTACTTTCAGGGCTACTTGCAGGGATACTGGGAGTTGGTGGTGCCATCATCGTAATTCCGGCGCTGATATTTATAATGGGAATGTCGCAGCACGAAGCCCAGGGGACAAGCCTTGCTTTTATGATACCACCTATCGGGATATTGGCTGCATGGAATTATTACAAAGAAGGGTATGTAAACTGGAAAGTAGCTTTGATTCTTGCTGTTATGTTCTTTGTTGGCGCCTATTTTGGCTCCTTAATTTCGGTTAACCTGCCTGATAAACTGCTTAGGAAAATATTTGGAGTATTGTTGCTGCTTGCAGCTGCCAAAATGATATTTTCAAAATAACTACATTAAAAAACCCATTAGTTTTGGAAGAATAAAAAAAACGGTTATTTTTGCAGTCCGAAATTTTAGGAACAACATATAACTATATATAAATAAAGATGAAACGGACATTTCAACCATCGAACAGGAAAAGGAAAAACAAACACGGCTTCAGGGAAAGAATGTCAACTGCAAACGGCAGGAAAGTATTAAAAGCACGCCGTGCTAAAGGAAGAAAAAAACTTACTGTTTCGGACGAACCGAGACATAAAAAATAAAATTGGTTTTTTCATTTTATCGGGAAGGTAAAGAACAAATTCTTTACCTTTTTGTGTTTATACATATATGGTATTTATGAAAACCGCAGTATGAACAAATATGCTTCAACTCTGATTAAACAGATTCAATTATCGCCGGAAATCAGGATTATTACTGAAAAAATTTTCGCCGGGGAAAGGCTCTCAACTGAAGATGCTCTTGAACTTTATAATAGTTCAAACCTGGCTCTCTTAGGCATCTTGGCCTTCGAAGTTAAAAAGAAACAAAGTGCCCAATATGTTTACTTCAATAGGAATTTTCACATAGAACCAACCAATATTTGTATTAACCACTGCAAATTTTGCTCATACAGGAGAAGAGCCGGGCAAAAAGATGCCTGGGAATGCAGTATCGATGAAATTATCGAAAAAGTAAAAAATCATTTAAAGGAAAATGTTTCAGAAGTACATATTGTAGGTGGCGTCCACCCCGACCGCAACCTCTATTTTTACACCGATATGCTTAGGGCAATAAAAAAAGTTGCTCCCCATTTGCACATTAAGGCTTTTACCGCAGTTGAAATTGACCAGATGTGCAGGATGGCAGGTGAATCATATCAAAAGGGATTACAACTTTTAAAGGAAGCCGGATTAAACTCGATGCCTGGTGGTGGTGCCGAAATTTTTGATGAAAAATTACGTGCAGAAATCTGCCCTGATAAAACTTCTTCCTCCGATTGGTTGAAAATACATGAAACAGCCCACAATCAGGGGATCCCAACAAATGCCACAATTTTATACGGATTAAAAGAATCGTACGAACATCGGATCGACCATATGGAACGGTTGCGAAACCTTCAGGATAAAACACATGGATTTAATGCATTTATTCCTTTAAAATTCAAAAACTACAATAATTTATTCTCCCATATTAAGGAAACAACGGTTATAGAAGACTTAAAAAACTATGCAGTTTCCCGAATCTTCCTCGATAATATTCCGCATTTGAAAGCATATTGGCCAATGATCGGGAAAGAAGTTGCTCAACTTTCACTTTCTTTTGGTGTTGATGACCTGGACGGTACCATTGATGATTCGACAAAAATATATTCTATGGCCGGTTCAAAAGAACAAAATCCAAATGCCACAACCGAAGAACTCGTGAATATTATAAAGGCAGTAAATCTCACGCCAGTCCTTCGCGATACTCTTTATAATCCGGTTAAAATATATTAATTCAGCCGGTTAACTAAAATACCTTTCTGATGTTTTTGAAAATCATTCAAAAAAAAATAAATTGAGGGCTGTAATACTATTTTTCGCGTATTTTTGTTTTAAAATGGATTGCCAATCAAAAAACTATGAGTCTGAAGAAATTTCTTTTAAGCCGTGACTTTTTAAAAAATCTTATAATTGCTGTAGGTATACTGATTTTACTTATCACTTTTACAATGATCGGAATTAGAATATATACCCATCATGGGCAGGGATATCTTGTACCGGATTTAATCGGTTTGCAGGAAAATGAAATTGCAGAAAAAGTTCATTCTGCAAAGCTGAATTTCGAAATTACAGACTCTGTTTATATAGGCACTCAAACTCCCGGAAGTGTTATTGACCAGGTTCCCAAACCGGGTTTTGAAGTTAAACAGGGCAGGACAATCCTTTTAACAATAAATGCAATGGCACCCGAAAAAGTTATTCTGCCAAAACTCAGGTATATATCATTCAGGCAGGCACAGGCAGTTATTGAAAATATTGGCTTACAACTGGGTGAAATTACATACAGACCTTCTGAATTCAATACACTCGTTTTAAACGCAATTTCAGATTCAGTGGAAGTTTTTGAAGGTGATGAGCTAAACAAGGGAGCAATAATTGATCTTGTGGTTGGAAAAGGTTCAGGGTTTGAAAAAATCCCGTTACCTGACCTTAAAGGATTGAGTATTGAAGATGCAAAAATCCTGATTAAAGATGCAATGCTAAATCAAGGGGTAATTATTTATGATGAAACAATAGTTACATCAAGAGATTCGGCAAATGCCCGGCTGTGGAAGCAATTGCCCGATCCGGAAATCACACCGATGATAGAGCCGGGAATATCTGTTGATATGTGGGTTACGGTTGATGAAGAAAAATTAAGGAAAGCAATCGAAAATTAGATTACTATGCAGGAGAAACCTGTCGATTTTGATGAATCGGAAGAAAACGGCCTGTGGGAGCATTACCGGATTGAGGTTGATCCGGGGCAATCGGTTATAAGGATTGACAAATATCTGGCAAACCGGATTGATAATGCTTCAAGAAGCAGGATTCAGGCTGCCGCCGATGCAGGGAATATCCTTGTTAATAAATGTTCAGTCAAATCGAACTACAAAGTTAAACCCGGTGACGAAATTCAGATTGTAATGGATTTTCCCAGGCGGGAAATTGAAATAGTTCCTGAAGAAATTCCTTTAAACATTGTTTTTGAAGATGATCAGTTGGTTGTAATAAATAAACAACCCGGACTGGTTGTACATCCGGGTCATGGAAATTATACAGGTACCCTTGTAAATGCCCTGGCATATTACTACAGGGATTTACCCTTGTTTAATTCAAAAGATCCACGCCCGGGGCTGGTTCACCGCATCGATAAGGAAACTTCCGGTTTATTGGTTGTTGCAAAAACCGAACTGGCAAAAAACAGGCTGGCCGGTCAGTTTTACAATAAAACTTCAAAGCGTAAATACCAGGCTCTGATTTGGGGGGCTCCTAAAGAAAAAAGCGGAACCATTACCGGAAACATCGGTAGAAGTTATTCAAACAGGCAGGTTTTTACCGTGTTTCCTGATGGAGAATACGGTAAACATGCTGTAACACATTACAATGTTCTGGAAGAACTCGGCTATGTTTCATTGATTGAATGCCAACTGGAAACCGGAAGGACTCACCAGATAAGAGTGCACATGAAATACCTGGGGCATCCGTTATTTAACGATTCAAACTATGGTGGCGACCAGATTCTGAGAGGTACCACTTTTACAAAATATAAACAATTTGTACAGAATTGTTTTAAAATCCTCCCGCGTCAGGCATTACATGCTAAGCTACTGGGATTTAAACATCCGACTATAGGGAAGGAAATGATTTTTGATTCTGACCTGCCTGATGATATGCTGGACGTGATTGAAAAATGGAGAAATTATATCGGTAACAGAGGATAATTTTTAAGGATTAAATATACAAGGATTAAAGTTATTTGAAAAATGGCAGTAAAACCAAATATTGCAGTTATTACAGGCGGTGATTCTTCAGAAATAGTAATTTCATTGAAAAGCGGGGAGAATATTTTTAAGGCTATTGATGAAAGCAGGTTTGTTCCATGGCTGGTAAAATTGCAGGGGAAAAAATGGGAGGTTTTAATTGACGGTAAAACAATTGAAATAAATAAATCTGACTTCAGTTTTACTTTCGAAAACAAAAAGATTCAATTCGATTATGCCTATATTACCATTCACGGAACTCCGGGCGAAGACGGTATTCTGCAAGGATATTTAGAACTGCTGAAGATTCCATATTCAACCTGCGATCTGCATTCATCATCTTTGACTTTTAATAAATGGTATTGTTCCAACTACCTGAGGAATTTCGGTATAAAAATGGCCAACTCTATCAAAATAACCAAAGGAGAAAAAATAAATCAGGAACAGATTGTTAAAAAAATTTCATTGCCGATGTTTATAAAACCCAATGCCGGCGGATCAAGCTTTGGGGTTACAAAAGTGAAAACTATTTCTGAAATTGAACCGGCAATAAATAAAGCTTTTGAGGAGAGCGACGAAGCTTTAGTTGAGGCATTTATTGAAGGTACTGAATTTACTTGCGGATTGGTTAAACTCAGCGATAAAGAATATATTTTCCCAATAACTGAGGTTCTACCTAAAAATGAATTTTTCGATTTTGAAGCCAAATACACTGCAGGAGTTACCGAAGAGATAACCCCAGCCCGGCTACCTGAAAACCTTTTTAAAAAATGCCAGCAAATCAGTTCACAAATCTACGACCTTTGCAATTGTTCCGGAATTGTCCGGGTCGATTATATTTTAAAAGGCGAAGAATTTTATTTTCTTGAGGTCAATACAACGCCCGGAATGACCGGAACCAGTTTTATCCCGCAACAAATTAAAGCAATGGGATTTACATTGTCCGAAATTTTAACCGAAATTATACTCGACGGATTAAAGCAAAATTAATTAACATTTGTGGATAAAAAGGGTTAACAACTATTGTAAACCTTCACTAACTTTTTATTCAGATTTCAGATGAATGTTATGACATTTATATGTTCAAAAATTTAATTGGTAAACCACATTTTTATGGCAGTTAAAAAAAACACGGTATCAAAGGCAACTCTCGACGAATTAAATGCACAATACGGGAAACTCCCTCCTCAGGCTGTTGAAGTTGAAGAGGCTGTTTTAGGTGCCTTAATGCTTGAACGCGATGCCTATGTTACAGTTGCCGATATTATAGATACTGCCAGTTTTTACAAGGAAGAACACCAGAAAATTTTTGAAGCGATCAAACATCTTTCAACCCACGAAAAACCGGTTGACCTGTTGATGGTTACCCAGGAATTGAAGGATCGTGAACAATTGGATGAAATTGGCGGGGCAGTTTATATCAGCCAGTTAACAAGAAGGGTTGCATCTGCCGCACATATCGAATTCCATTCAAGGATTATTGCCCAGAAATATATACAACGCGAATTGATCAGGGTTTCGTCAGAAATTCAGTCGAAAGCATTTGATGAGACCATCGATGTCGATGACCTGATCGATTTTTCGGAAACAGCCCTTTTTAAGGTTGCTGAAGGAAACATAAAAAAGGAAACACGCCCGATCCGTCCCGTCTTAAAAGAAGCCATCGACCTGATTGAACTGGCCAGGACAAGGGAAGACGGTTTAAGTGGTGTCCCATCAGGTTTTACTGCTCTCGACAGGATTACATCGGGTTGGCAAAAAACCGACCTGATAATTATTGCTGCACGCCCCTCAATGGGTAAAACAGCATTTGTACTTTCAATGGCCAGGAATATTGCTGTTGAACACAACCGATCAGTAGCAATTTTTTCTTTGGAAATGTCATCAATTCAGCTAATCAACAGGCTTATTTCTTCTGAAACGGAATTAACCTCACAGAAAATTAAAAACGGGCGTCTTGAAGACTGGGAGTGGGAACACCTGCATCATAAAATCAAACAGTTGGATAATGCCCCGATGTTTATCGACGACACCCCTGCCCTGTCAGTTTTTGAATTCAGGGCAAAGTGCCGGAGGCTGAAAATGCAGCATGATATACAGGTAGTGGTTGTTGACTACCTTCAGTTGATGACAGCCGGAATTGATACACGTGGAAGTCGCGAACAGGAAGTCAGTAATATTTCACGATCGTTAAAAGCAATTGCAAAAGAGTTGGATATCCCAATTATTGCACTTTCGCAATTGAACAGGTCAGTTGAATCAAGGGAAGGGAAAAGGCCACAGCTTTCCGATTTACGTGAATCAGGAGCCATTGAACAGGATGCAGATATCGTCACTTTTATTCACAGGCCTGAATATTATGGCATTACCGAAGATGATTCCGGAAATTCACTGATTGGAGTTGCCGAAATTATTATTGCAAAACACAGGAATGGGGCTACTGGTGAAATTTATCTCTCATTCCGTAAAAACCTTGCCAAGTTTGCCGATATGGATACCGGCATTTCCAAAAGTGGAGATTTTACAGGACATACCTTCAGTTCAAAAATGAATGATGATGATTTTGTAAATGCCGCGTTGCCTGAAAACGAGAATTTTAGTAACGAAATGGGAAGTGCTTCCGATCCTCCTTTTTAAAATATACAATTCAAATCCTTAAACATTTAGAAACTTTAACGGTTTTAAGGCTGTACAGTAATTTTAATTCTGGTATTTTTGTACCTGTTAAACAATTTATTCAGATGAAGAAACTGATTCTATTTATACTTCTGATACTCAATTTTATTAACTCTCATGGAACACAATTGTTGATTCCAATGGATGAAACCCAGAAGGATCACCTGAAATCATACGGAATTACATACTGGGTCCTTACTCAGGGTATCGAAGTGAAATGGCTTTTAAACTACAGGGGTGGAAGTTTCCTTATGCAGCACAACCCTGATATCGAAAACGAATGTATCATCAGGGGAGTGACTTATGAAGCTATACCTGATGCCCGCGCCAATGCAATTTTAAGTGAAATTTCACAGCCCGATGTAAACCAGGATGCAGTTAGCATGACCAAAGCCCCGAAAATTGCAGTTTATTCGCCACCGAATAAACAACCCTGGGATGATGCCGTAACCCTCGTCCTCACTTATGCTGAAATCG
This sequence comes from Prolixibacteraceae bacterium, assembly GCA_016930735.1. Taxonomy (GTDB): domain Bacteria; phylum Bacteroidota; class Bacteroidia; order Bacteroidales; family Prolixibacteraceae; genus JABMQB01. Next base: position 5,562 of record JAFGGF010000154.1, on the reverse strand, counting down.
ACTATGATGTTATATACGACGAAGAGATTCTTGAAGGGAAGCTTTCAGAATATGACTGGCTACACCTCCACCATGAAGATTTTACAGGGCAGTTTGGCAAATTCTGGAGATCCTACCAATCGGCACCATGGTATCAGCAGGATGTAAAAATCAATTCCGAACTGGCAAATAAACTGGGATTTCTGAAAGTCTCGGAAATGAAATCGGTAATCAGCCGTGAGATCCGGAATTATGTTTTAAACGGTGGATTTTTATTTGCCATGTGTGCTGCAACCGACACATATGACATTGCGCTTTCGGCAGAAGGAGTTGATATTTGCGAAAACATGTTTGATGGTGATCCTGCCGATCCTGAAATGAATGAAAAAATCCATTATGATGAAACATTTGCTTTCAAAGATTTTACGCTGGTTAAAAGCCCATATGAATACGAATTTTCAAATATTGATGTAACAGATACACGAAAAGTTACTCTTGAAAATGATTATTTCACGCTATTTGAATTTTCAGCAAAATGGGATCCGATACCAACCATGTTATGCCAGGACCATACAAAACTCATCAAAGGATTTATGGGACAAACAACAGCTTTTAGTAAAAACCTTATTAAATCGGATGTTTTAATAATGGGTGAAAATGAAGCCGCCAACGAAGCCAGGTACATCCACGGTGAAAGGGGAAAAGGATTCTTTACTTTCTATGGGGGGCACGACCCTGAAGACTACCGGCATCTTGTAGGAGATAAACCGACTGACCTGAATTTATACCCTAACTCACCTGGTTACAGACTAATTCTTAACAATGTATTATTCCCGGCAGCAAAGAAAAAGAAAAGGAAAACCTGATTTTTCAGAATTAAAAACCTGATTGCTGGTACAATCAGGTTTATATAAGGAATGGGCAGAAGGCATATTCCTAAAATTTTAATCTATGTATCGAAGGAGAAAGTAGAGCCTGGCCTCCTACCCATATATTTTATTCTCATTCCATCCAAATTTAATAAAAAAGAACTATTTACATCAAAATTGATTCATTTCTTTTTCCAAAATTGATACATTTCCCACAAATTTTTTAATTAATCAGATATAAAAAGAAAGAAAATTATCACCCTGATATTATTAGTGAACTTACTAAATTAATAAAGCATTGTTATCATCAGGATTTAATACAGGTTTAGTTTTATAAAAGTTATATTTCTTTTAAATCTGAACATTTTAATTCCATCACAAATCGAAGAAATTTTAGGATAATCTGTACTTCTCCATTGCGATTATACATTAAATTCTAAAGGAATTGAGTACCCATCTTAATTACGAATTACCTGCAATATTTCAACCAAGACAGTTGCCATAACTCTAACTTGTACATCTCTGGAGCTATTTCACTTATTTGATTTGAAAAATTTAATGATTGATATCTATTTCCCACCGGCCACCGGTAAAAAGTGTGACTTCTACCATACAGTCCAACATTTCAAAATGGGACGTTTGCCTTATCTGATATTCCAGCCTGAAAGTGACAGGAAAACTTTCAATCTCACCAAACGCTAACAAAGTATTTAATGAACGATCCTCTGTAGCCAATTTGTGTCCATTCGTAATCTCTGCTTTAGTAATGACAGCCGATTTATCAGGGACACCGTTGGTTTGAAAATTAATCCATATTTGATTTTCAACTGTGTTATCCCGAATCAACCTGGGATCAATTAATTTAACACCTTTTCGTTCTTTGACCCTGTACAATCCTTTTGGATCGTTAGGTATAACCAATTTATCAGCAAGCCAAAGACCATAATCCTGTACCAGGGTTCCATTTTCTGTTAATTGATTATATAATCCATAACCATCCTTCTGACCCATATTAAAGTTACCTATATAATTGGAACCGTTTTGATAGGTATAAACACCAAACCTATGTGGAAATCCCTTTTTAAAATTTCCGACATAAGTATCTATTCCTTTTGCTGATCCTTCTCCGTTGGCAATCCCCTTTTTACATTCACCATTATACTGCCCTTGTAAATTTTCAATCATTACTTTACAATCGTATTGTGCCTGCACTGAAACAAAGTAAAATAACAACATTCCAAAAAAGAATACTTCTTTCTTCATTTTTTTAATCATTTATTTTTATTGTACCAGCTAAAAATTAAGACCCACAGTAAAGGCAATTCCATTATTGCTACGGTCAAGATGTTCTTTATCATCATTTGAACTAATCACTGTAACTTCCACATAGTCGCGATAAACATAACCAACCGAAAAGTAAAACTCGTTTAAATTGGTTGTTACAGAGTAACCAAAGCCTACAGAAGCCATGGCTCCGGGATCGATTTGTTTATAATTGGAGGTAGTATATCTTGAGTTTATATTTCCTTTTAAATGCCAACTGTACCCTGTTTGACCATAAATGAACGGAGACCATTTTTGATTATACTTCATATAATATTTATAATCAATTGTAAATGGAATAAACATTTCATCCGTAAATTCTACACCAATAGACCCTGTTAAAACATTCTGTTTAAGCCTGTAGCCAACCCTAAAGTTGGCTAAGGTTCGAAACATTGTTCCTCCGTCAGCCGTCCATGATGGATTAAGTGATGTCTCAATCCCGGCAATAAATTTATTTTGTAGTCGTATTATGGATTCCTTTTCTGCATCATCCGTTTTATCAGGAGAATTTATAGTACTGACATTTTCATTATTTATCGGATTAATTGTTCTGCCGAAAGCTGAAAAACAGATTCCGAAAAACAAAATAATTATCATCAATTTCTTCATATGTATAATTTTAAATTATTTTTCAATTAATTATAAAGCATTTCAGCAGCTTAATTCTATATAAAAAATCCTTTCCCCAATGAATCTCTTTCAGAATTTGAAACAGCGTTTGCTTCTTATCCTGTCAAATTTCAATATCATCTTCATTTTCTTAATAAATACCCGAAATTTAAGTTGTTTGAAATTTCAATTTTTTACCAATATTACTGATTCATTTTGACTCTATAGCGGTCTGAAAGTTAAATTCATTTTTTTATTGGAATTCTTAATAATCTCTGGTTTTTATTCTTTTTATTTAACAAAGGGCAGCTTAATTGCTATCCTTATTTTCATCCATACCGAAAACTACTTTAACAACATTTAGAATATTACTTTTTAAGCTTTTAATAACTCTGCTTTAAAAATAATAATTCATTTTCATTTGATATATTTTTATCTCAAAGAGATTTAATACCCTTTGAAATTTATAAAAAATAAAAGTCATCCACAGGAAGCGAATGACTTTTAAATTTTCAAAACATGAATTTAATAATTTACGAATTAAAATCTATCATTTATATACTTTAAAATTCATTCCCTAAAGAGGAATGTATTCTGCCCAAAATATTCGTGGCGCTGCACTATTATAAGCATAATATACATAAATAATACCCGTATTCGGATCGTAATGACATTCTTTGGAAGGATCTTTGGGATCTCCTTCAAATGCATCTGTTCTGGTTGGGAAAGTTAGGTCAACTGAATTATCCGGATTAATTGTAATATAAACTTTATCGGATGTCCAGACACCCAACCATTCGTCACAGGTTGTGGCATCAACAGTTGATAAAGTAACTTCACCATCACGTGTTGTATACGGGCTATCGGGATATGTACCACCGGCAGTTGGGTGAAAGTAAGATAATTTCCTTCTGTACTGGCCAGCAAAGAAGTTTTTAACTCCAATAGCACAATATTGAGTACCATAATTTCCACTTATCAAAACATCAGGATTATCAGTACCTGTTATACTAAATGCTATCATATATTTATCTTCAATAGCAATACCGGCAGTTTTCAGATTTACAGTAAATTCCGCTTCTCTTTGTCCGGCGGGGATAGTTACCTGACCTTGAGTAACATCAAGCTTACTGGTAGAAAGCAACTGAAAACCTGATGTAGGATTATCAGTAATATATTCATTAACAGCAGCTTCATCTATTTGAAAAGTAACAACTAAATCTTTTTTAAGCTGCCACGGTGAAGAAAGATTAATTCTAAAAGCAGCAGGGAAAGCTTTTGTCGGATCATTAGTCATCTCAAAGCTCCTTCTTATATAACCTGCAGAGTTTGGCAATTCGTTGAAGTCGACAATATAGGGTGACCCAGCAAAATCTTCAACTTGAATATCAACCATTGAGTCATCTAAACACGAGGTTGTGAATAGCATGACAAAAGTTGCTAAAACAAACAGTAATTTATTAAATGTCTTCATTTTATATTTCATTTACTATTTTTCAATAATTAATTAGCATCCCAGAAAATCCGGGCATCCATAATAAACTCAGAATTGTAGGCCACACCTGTTTTAGTAATAGCTGCCTGAACATTTTCTGCATTAATATCGAGTTCGCGCTGTGGATAAAGCATACGTACCGGTACCTGTTCTCTTACAATGTTAAAATAGTAAGAAATCATGGATGTTTCAATAACATTCGGATCTCCTGGTTCCGGATAACCTGTTCTTCTGTAATCGGTCCATGTTTCATAATGGTTTATTCCCACCATAGCCAGGTATTTCTGATAAATAATGGATTTAACCGGATTTGAACTGTTCCATCCAACATTACCTGAAATACTTTCAATATATGTTGCATATAAATCATCAATAGCAACACCTTTTCTTCCTCCATAATATCTGAAAGATTCCAGAATACCGGCTTCCCAATAATCTTTTGCAGTTCCACTTACTCCTGCTGATGATAAGTTATATCCTCTGGCCAGGGCTTCAGCAATCAAAAAATTTGTTTCCATTATTGAAAGCACTACAACGCCATCATCTGATGAACCATAAATACCAGGTCCCATTCGTGGAACACCATTTTTCCAATGTAATGGATCTTCATCAGCTATAACACCTTCAGTAGTATTAATTCCCAATTGAAGAGCGGTATTATAATTATGTGTAGCAACACCAGGTTCCCAGCATAATTCCAAACGAGGATCGCTATTCATTTTATACAAATTAGATAAAAACACATTCAACCCGTATTGCTGATTGGCAGAGGTCAGGTCACCCTTGTAGTCTTTACCATACCTGGCATAGAAAGGATTCATTTTACCATCGGTGTTTAACTGATAACCAGGGTTTGCTGTTATAGTACTTGATATAAAACCGGCAGCATCAAAATTAAGATTTGCCCTTATATAACTTTCCCTGACTTCAGTCTGGTGAATTAAAATACGCAACTTAAAGGTATTTGCAATCTGAATCCAGGTTTCCAAATCACCTCCTGCAATAATATCAGATGTTTCATCTATGGTTTGGGAGCCGGCAACAGCCTGATTCAGCAACAATATTGCACTATCCAACTGTACAACCAAATCGTCGTAAATAGCCTCGGCATCATCGTAAACCGGAGTAACATTTCCATTAAAACCCTCAACCCCCTGACTATACGGGATGTCGCCATAAATATCTACAAGACGCTGGTAAGAAGCAGCTGTCAGAATTTTTGCTACAGCCACATAAGCCATATTTTCTTCTTCCATACCTTTTTGCTCTACATATTTCAAGCTT